>JAZNPJ010000015.1:0-10871 GCA_045589635.1 Clostridia bacterium | reverse complement strand
ATAACGCCGCTGATACTTCTTTTTTCGATAAGCAATTCTCCTTTCTGAATAAGCTTGCTTTGGTCTTGTTACTTCTTCCAGAAGTAACGCAAAGATACTTTTGACATCCGCATAGGCTTCTATCAAAAGTATCATTGCGCTCTCCGAGGGTAATTCGGCACAAGCAAGGATGCTTGCGTTGTTGCGACAAAAGGCGGCACGGACGCCGCCGCTCAAACGCAACAACAATGCTGCCTCAGAAATCCTCGTGTAAACTTACCGCCTTTCAATCCTATGGCGGCACAACTTCGTTCTTGGACAGAATCCTGACTCGAACTCAGCCGAACTCGGAATTTGATGTGTAAGCCGTGTAAAAGGCTTGTTTGCTGTGTATTCGGTGTGTAAATTACGCAGAGCTTACACAGCGAAAATCTCATAAACTTCAGATTTACACACCTTACACATCGTTTTCGGGGTTACTTCACAATACTGCGGTAAGTGGTGTCGATACCACGATAACCCCTCGCTTTCTTTCCGTTTGAATGACTTATGACGTAATCGCTGTAAGTGATATTATAGCGGTGATGATTCTGTTTGACCCACAGATTAAAGCTTTCCTTTTTCATAGCAGTAACACTGTTAAGACCGCACCAATAGCAGTAACCCGAATACAAATCTGCTGTTGAGCATTCAAGGTCTGCGCCGAATTTCACAAGCTGTTCATCCTGCATGAATCCGATAATATTACAGCTATCCTCAATACTTTTCTGAAGATTATCCGCCGTCCTCTGACTTATGGTAAACTTGAAATCATTGGCATATAGTCTTTGCAGTCCTTTAAACATCCACAGAAATATTCCTTCCTTGTTTTCAATAAACTTCTCCACAAGAAATGGATTATCAACTCTGTCCAAAGGCTTAGGCTTGGTAGAAATAATAATCTGCCTGCGGAAGAATGCGTCTGATTTATCATTCGCCGCATTAAGTGTTCCGTTACCAAACCCCATAAGCTTTGAAAAGATACTTGCAGGATAAGACTGAACTCGTTTCTTTTCAATAAGCATAGGACCCTCGTTTGTGATAATAGTTTTCAGCATATTTGTCTGCGTTAGAGCTTCCATTTTCATATCGTCATCAAGGAACAGATACGCTTTCTCCAGCACAGCACGGGCAAATGGATTTGTTTCAAGGTATTGCAGATTTCCTGTCGCCATACCTTCCTTGAATATCTCTTTGAGCAGTACGCCGATACGGCTTTTACCCTCGCCGCCGTTTCCTACAAGCATTAACATTTTCTGAGCCTTTGTGCTTGGCGTCAGTAAGTAGCCGAGCCATTCCTGTAATGTTTCAATATCTTCCGTTTCAAGAAGTTCCTCCAGAAATTTCAAAAACACAATCGGCACTTCCGCTTCTGGATTATACCTGACGTTCAGACGATTATAGCAGAATTTCTTTTCTTCCGTAAATGTTCCGTCAATATTAAGCGTTCCGTTCAGAAGATGAATTTCATTAGGGTCAAGTGTGATTTCGGGAGAATACGCTTCATACTGTAACGCAGAGAGAAGCTGTGTTACTCTGTTTGCAAGTCCTGCTGTAATATGCGGTTTTAGCTTTTCATAAATCTCAGCCTTAATTTCGCTGTCGGGGATATAACCGTCAACATCATAGAACTGATTGTTGACGCACTTAACCTCGTGTTCTTTGAGAAGCTCCCTGCAAAACGCAACCTCGTGAATTTTGTTGTCTACGAGCCACGCAGGTGCTGGAAGTTCATTCTCACACTGCGATAAGCTCACGTTCTGCTGTACAATTTCTGTTTCTGCTGTCTGCATAAGTGATAATCTCCTTTCCGTTTTCTAAAAAATCCATTCGTTCGTCAGTTGTGCCTGTGATAAAAATATCGCAGTAATGCCCATAAAGTTCAAGATTTTGCAGGCTTTCCTCAAAGAGTGGGTGGAATTGCTCTGCTTCACTTTTCGGTGCATACTCCTCACGATACTTTTTCAGCAGTCTGTAATAATCAGAGAGAATGCGAAATGCTTTCTGTTCCTTTTCTCGCTGTGTTTCAATCCTGATGTGCTGTCTGATATATGGCTTGTCCGTATTACAGGAAATGTCGAAATCAGCACAGAGCTTATTTGCCGCTTCAAGCGGAGTAAGACTGAACAACCTTGCCGTAAGAGAGATTACGTCGCCGTGTTCTGTACAACCAAAACAATAGAAATGGTCGTCGTACAGCTTCATAGAGGGATTGCGGTCATCGTGAAAAATACATTGCGCCATTCCGTTACGCACCGCCAAGCCGTAATGCTCAGCGGCGATTGGAACTGGCACGGTGTCTTTGATTTCCTTAAAGTCAATCACGCAACATCGCACTCCCTCCTGTAATCCTCGCCGAACACAGCCTTATACAGATTTTCTTCCGCAATCAGATACTTTTTCCCTGCCATAAAGCACGGGAGCTGACCTGAAATGCACATCTGACGGATACGATACTCTGTGAGTCCGTCGATAAGTTTTGCCGCTTCCTTAATGGTAAGCACACGTCTGTTGGTAGTAGTCATTGCTACTCCTCCTTTTTGATAAAATCGGTCGTT
This sequence comes from Clostridia bacterium, assembly GCA_045589635.1. Classification (GTDB taxonomy): domain Bacteria; phylum Bacillota; class Clostridia; order UBA1381; family UBA1381; genus Ornithomonoglobus_A. The sequence continues at coordinate 8,295 of JAZNPJ010000015.1, read as the reverse complement.
GACCGACATAGCTTTACGCTATGTAACAGGCGTGTCCGGAGAGGGATATTCAGTTGTCAAGGTGCTTCTGCAACGTTGCATTCTCATTATATCCGACACAATCTGCAAAGTCAATAGATGTGATAAGCACACTCTATTTACAACTATTTTCACATCTATTTCTGCATATACTCTATTTTTTGAAAAGTAACATCTATTTTTAAAAATATACCTCTCAAACGGCTTAAATACGCTGTTTAAAATTTTATTTCTTTAAATTCACCACTTTAAAAAAGTCTCACGCTGAAAAAATTGAAAGAAAATATTTTTCAAATTGAGACTTTCTGAGTTGACTGAAAATAGTAGATGTGATACAATTAAAGCAATAACTACTAAAGGAGAAGCTGCAATGACAGGTTTTTCAGCGTATTTTAATGGTACTACGGTTTATATAAACGGAGCAAAGAAATATGTAGTCGGAGAAATCCTTGAAAAGATACTTGATAAACGTTATAGGGAGCTTGATAAGCTTTATTCGGAGTGCAAACGATACGAAACAATACTGCATTATCCCGAAGATATGCGTGAAGCTGATGAAAGTGAAAAGCTGTTTCAGGGAGCGATTGCGTTCTATGCCAAAATCGAACAGATGATAGCCAACACTCCGCCATACAGTTCTATGGATATACAGCGTGATACGTTACGCACTATTCTTAATCTTCACAACTGGGCGTTTGAGGAAGATGAGCTGATTGACGCTGATACGGATGAACACTACCATTTCTATGTTCGTCTTGGCTCAAACGATATGGAGGACGCGGAACTTCTGAGAGATATTTACAAGCTCAACGACAGATTAAAAGCCTTTGCAACGGAAATGAGAGTTTTTATAGAGGACATTCTCCGTGTAAAGCGTACCTTCGAGCCGTTCTTAGAGAAAATCCACAGTCAAAGTCGCTATCTTGATAATAACGAAACTGCACAAGTTGTTTATGACCGCAGGGATAAACCATACTTCAGCGCACAGCCTTATGAACGATTAGAACCGTCGGGAGTAATGCGGTTATCTTACGAAGTCCTGTGGAAAAAGAAATCCCCCGAATTGTGTCAGTATTACACTTTCACAACACTCGGAGGGTATCTGTATATTGAATTATTCAAGGGACTGGAACTGCATTATCTGCCGAAGAAATGCGGCTACTGCGGTAAGTATTTTCTACTTGAAGCGGGTATATTCTCTGATTACTGCACAAGAGAAATAGAGGGTATGGACGGCAGAGTATGCCGTGATATGGGGCACAGAAAGAAATATGCCGATAAAATCAAGACCAATCCTTACTGGAATGTTTACAACAAGGCTTACAAGCAGCATTATGCCCGATACCTTAAAAAGAAGATGACGCAGGCTGAGTTTTCAGAGTGGGCGGATTATGCTCTTGAACTCAGAAGCAAGGCTGAAAATAGCGAGATTGAGTTTGAGGAGTATAGGGTGAGGATTAGGAAGTAGTATATAAACTCAGCGTTTTAAATCAATCAAGGCTTTTTTCTGTAAATAAATCTTTTAATTCTTTTAGATTTTATTGCAATTTGACCGATTTTGTGATATAATGTATAATGATTAATTGTAAGTTTTTTCGTCTTATGGCTTATCCAAAGAATAATCTATTTTTTCAGTTTAACAATTGTCAGGAATTGACTTATATCCACCCACATACGATGTTGATAGATAAGCTATTGGAATGAAGCAAACGGAGGATAGTGTAATGGCTACTACAAAAATTGAAAAATACACAGAGAAGCTTACTGAGCAGGAAATGAAAATTGCTTCTTATGGTGAAAATGATTTTGGTTTTGTTTACGTTCAAGGTGAAACCACTCCTAATTCTGATATAAATGATGCTCTCAAAAAAGCTGGTGGAAAACCCAAAGAATGCGAACTGGAAGACTTTTCTACAGCTGGTCCTGGAAAGGCGAAGCCTGAGTATGTAATTACATTAAAGCACGACTTGAATACGATAATTGTTGTAGAGTGCAAAAATTCTGCAAAGAAGCATATTAGTGAGAATTTAAACCATCCAAAGGATTTTGCGGTTGATGGTGTATTATACTATGCAAAATACTTGAAAGCATATTTTAATGTGATAGCTGTTGCTATATCTGGTTCTAAGAAATCCGATGTTAAAGTAGATGCTTTTTATTGGGCTAAGAACCAAACTTTCTATTCTGAATTAGCTAAATCCAAAAATATTATTTTGGAACCTGAAAACTACTTAAAACTGGTTCGTGGTGAAAAAGTACAAAAAGCATATAGTCTATCTGAGGTTAAAGCAACTGCGGTCAATATTCATGACTCGCTTCGGATAAATAAAATGACTGAGAAGTTAAAACCTCTGTTTATTGCTGGCATCCTCATTGCATTGCAAGATGAGGATTTCAGTAATGACTATGATAAAATCACGAGTTTTAACACGTTATTGGATAGTTGCTTGTCAGCAATTGAACGTGTATTATTAGACGGTGAAATTGGAAATGATAAAATACGTGAAATTAAAGGAAAGTTTTCTGAAATCCGTTCAGTTATAAAATTAAGAACAACACCACTTTCTGATGATAATTCCTTGCGTTGGTACATAAACCAACTTGAAATGAAAATCAAACCCATGATGGATTATGTTGGCAACACTATTGATGCTCTTGGTGTATTCTATCATGAATTTATTAGCTATTCCTCTGGAGACGGCAACTCCCTCGGTATAGTCTTAACTCCACAACATTTAACGGAGTTTATGGTTGATTTAATTAATATTGATAAAGATTCCCGTGTTGTAGATATCTGCTGTGGCAGTGGTGCGTTCCTTGTATCAGCTATGGGAAAAATGTTTAAGGAAGCAGCTACACCTGAAGATATAGAGTACATCCGAAAAAACAATCTTTATGGCATTGAGCAGGATTCTGATATTCACACACTTGCATTGGCAAATATGATTATGCGCAAAGACGGAAAATCCCATATAGTACATGGCGACTGTTTTGATAAGAACACTATCAAAAGATTCAAAAACATGAAAGATGAGAACGGGAATAATATTGTTCTAAACAAAGGATTATTGAATCCTCCCTATTCGCAAAAAGACCATGTAGAACTTGAATTTTTAGAACAAGAACTGGAACTTATTGGTCAAGGCGGAGAAGTTGCTATAGTTTGTCCTATGAGTTGTGCTATAGGAACCAAATTCAAGGATGTTAGAGAACGATTGATGCAAAAGCATACGCTTAAGGCTGTTTTTTCAATGCCTGACGACATTTTCTATGGACAAGGTGCAGGTACCTGTGTTTGCGTAATGGTGTGGGAAGCTAAGAATAAACACAATTCTAACGTATCAACCTTTTTTGGGTATTACAAGGACGATGGTTTTGTAAAACGCAAAAAACTTGGCAGAGTTGATGTTTATGGAAAATGGGAAGCTATAAAAACTGAATGGTTGAGATTATATCGTGAGAAAGAAGTAGTGGATGGTTTAACCGCAAAGGCTTCTGTTACACACAAAGACGAATGGCTTTGTGAAGCATATATGAAGACTGATTATACCAAACTAACTCAAAACGATTTTCAACAAACAATAAATGACTACTTGGCATATTTGGTAAAGAGTGGTGAACGAAGTGAAAATTAAAGATATATTTTCTATAGAGTATCCGTGCACATTGATATACTCTGAAATGGTTCGCGAACCTGCAGTGATTAATTTTGTTAGCTCACAGGGCGATAACAACAGCGTCGTTTCAAAAGTGGCGATAACGCCAGGGATAAAGATTTATCCTGCCGGAGTTATTACGGTACCACTTAAAGGAACAGTATTGGCAGCTCATGTTCAAGTTGAACAATGTTATGTCGCACACCAAATAGCCGTCCTTTCTCCTCTAAAGCCAATGACATTACAAGAAAAACTGTTTTATTGCACATGCATTCGGCATAATGCGTATCGTTTTAGTTATGGACGCCAAGCAGATAAAACGCTCGGAGAAATGGAAATTCCTGAATATATTCCAGAATGGGTAAATTTATTGCCAATAACGCCAATTACGACAAAGATTAGAGGTGACGCAGTTCCTGATTTGAATATTGATAAGTGGGAAGAATTTAAGGTATCTGACATTTTCAATGTAAAATATGGTATAAATATGGAATTGAATACATGTGACAAAACTACATCAGATGACCCAGAGGGTGTTGCATTCGTTGCAAGAACTTCAGAAAATAATGGCGTTTCAGCTTATGTTAAGAAAATTAACGGGAAAGAACCTCAACCTGCTGAAACAATCACCGTAGCAGGTGGCGGAAGTGTACTGTCAACATTCGTTCAAAAAAGGCCATTTTATAGCGGTAGAGATTTATATTTATTGATACCTAAATCTGATATGAATTTGCATGTAAAGATGTTTATATCTACTGTTTTGTATTCAAATCGATATAGATACTCATACGGTAGACAAGCAAATAAGACTTTACCGAACTTGATTTTGAAACTTCCGATTCAACGTGATAGTAATGGAAATCCGATTATTGATTCGGACAAGAAGTATTCAGACAATGGATATATCCCCGACTGGCGATTTATGGTGGATTATATTAAATCATTGCCATATAGCGATAGAATATAAGGAGGTAATGCATCTTGGACAAGCAAGTTGTTAATTTGACGATTTTTCTTATGAAAGACAATGTTGATAGTTTTGACGATTGCTTAAAACATCCAGATGAATTAACTTCGTCCGAGATAAAACAGCAATACGGTATTGATGGTCGTATTTATTATTGCGACAGCAATCAAAGAGCACCAAAATGGAAAGCGTACCTCAATGAATTATCTACCGAAACAATAGATATATGTGACAACTCCTCCAATAAAGCTATTATGTTAGTTGTAATTAATCAACGTATTATGGCAATTGTTTTCGGATACGGTAGGTCTTTTTTGAAAGAGGATTATATAGAGAGGAACTTTGGCTTCAAGGTGGCACTTAATTCTATAAATCCTCAGAAAATGCGTAGCGTTAATGCTGCTACAATAGAAGATATGGTTGTAAACACACAAAGACAAGCAAGTTATAGTACTTCACAAGACGAGTTCGGACTGAATGTGAATAATGACATTATGAAAGGCATTACAGGAGAACCTTACGACGAACAAATTGGGACTCATATTAGTGGAAAAGATTCGTTAGTAGTTTCTGTACATATGGATTTTACTGAACTCAAAGACAAACTCGAACTTTACTTGTCAAAATACACCGATAATCGTTATAAAAGCATCGGTTTTGAGTGGGTTGATAATGTCTCGGAAATCAGAGACTCTATGTTGTCAGATGAACTTGATTTTAAACTTACAGATGCATTATCCAATCACAAAATAGAACATTTACATATTGCTCCTCCTGAAACAACTGATTGGAGTCAAGTAATTGGTTTTTGTTATTCTGGTTGTGGTAAAAAAATTGACAATCCAGAAAATTATAGCCTTAATCTTGATTTAAAAGAATATGTTGAAAATATCAAACCAGATATTAATGTATATCAAAAAATACGCAGAGATAAATTATACGGATTGACTGCAGATGGAATTCCTTTTACAATTAGCAGCATATACTCATCACTTGTATTTCAAACCGAACATAATGAAAAGCATTATATTCTTTGTTCGGGAAGTTGGTATCAAATAGACACATCTTTTTTAAATCAAGTTAATCATTTTATTCGCACTCATATAAAAGAATCAGACATAAATTTACCTGATTGTGATATGAATGAGCATGAAGGCACATATAATGAAAGGGTTTCAAACGGTAACACTGATTTTTGTTTGATGGATAAAAAACTTGTCTCTGTTTTAGGTGGCCCCAAAAAAATCGAAGCCTGTGACATATTCACTAAAAATAAACAATTCATCCACGTAAAGAATAAGGGACAATCCGCCCAGTTAAGTCATTTATTTGCCCAAGGAAAGATTTCTGCTGAGTGTTTTATAAGCGATGAAGAGTTCAGAAAACAAGTGGCAACTATTGCTGATGCAGAGTTTGGTGCTACTGTATTTGATTATAAGAAAAAACCTCAATCTAATGAATTTGAAGTTGTATACGCAATAATTGATGATAAAAATTCCAACTTAGAAAACAAGTTGCCGTTTTTTAGCAAAGTTAATTTAATGTTGACGGCTCAAGAATTAGATAGAATGCATTTTAAATACTCTATTTGCCTAATTAAGAAAAAATAGCGAATTTGACTTATTTAATTTCTTTTAAAATTGTAAAATAAGAAAAGAAATAAGGTGTTTTGAAAGGTAGAAATGATGGATAAGAAATGGTTTGATACGTTCTCAGACAGACTGTTTTGGGAGAAACTCGTTGAAACGTATATCAAAACAGGTACAGCCCCTGGTAAACTTCCTATGTCGTATGTACCAGATTTATGGGATTACTTTAAGTTTTGTCTTCTGACAGACAACCGTTTTTTCTTTGAGCATCCATTATTAGATGTAATAAAAGCTAAAATCAGCGAGCATGTAATCACACTACCTGCTAATACCACACTTTTTAGAGCAAGAATAGATACTAATAATACACTTAGCGACCAAGTTCACAACCTGATGCACGCGGACATATTAACAGAATTAAAGGAAAAGAAGTCCTTTTCTGAGAATGCCGAAGTAGATAAAATGCTTCAGCGGTTTACAAAAACAAAAGGTTACGACACCTATCGCAAGCAGCACCAAAGTGGATTTGAAGGATTTGCGGCAGATGAGTGTATGTGTCCTCCGACACATAAAGTTTCTCACGGGCGTTGCAATCTTCCAAATTCGCCACATTTGTATGCGGCGGCAGATATTCATACAGCAATAGCCGAAACACGTCCGTATATTCGTGATACAATTAGTGTTGCTTCGCTCTGTTGCAAAAAAGACTTGAATATTATAGATTTTTGCTTTAATTGGGATGATCAAGACCATCTCAGTGATTGGTTTTATATGGCTATGAGCTCGGAGTTTTCTATGGTCAACAAAGGCAAGGAGAATGACTATTTTGCTACGCAGTATTTGACAATGCTGGTAAAGTCATTGAGGTACGACGGATTGAAGTTTAAAAGCTCCTTGGTGATGGATGGTATAAATTATGTCATTTTTGATGGTGCAATTTGTGAACCAATAACTTCAAAACTCTATACCGTGATGCAGGCACGATATGATGTGCTTCCAACGTATATCAAGTCAAATTTAAAAGACGCAAATGGAGCTGATGTCCCAAATCCGCCTTTAACACATGTAAAATAATCACAAGGAGCCGACCACAAATGAAGTCGGCTCAGCTTTTACGCAGAAATGTATCACTGGTCTTTACTTGGTCTTTATTGCTCGGAAAAACTTGCAAAAGACCTCTCAATTTTACAAAATCCGACTGTAAATCACTTGAAACATAACAGGGTATAAAACAGCCGATATGTGCATTGATTACGCTGAATTACCATAATTCGCAACAAGTAATTTACAGTAACTTTTAATGCTCAGTTTGACAGCAAGAGATAACATACTGTCCTTGCAAACCGCAATGCTATGCGGAAAATCAGACGTTCAACTTTCAAATGGTCTTTATATGGTCTTTGGGTTTCTCTGTGTGTCAGGCTTAAAATCAGAGTGCGTAAAAGCCTCTGCATAACCTTAAATCACAAGGGATAATCAACGGTTGTCAGACTTGATTTGAGAGGGACGGCGCGACTCAAAGAGATAATTTCTTTCAGAATATCTATGTATATCAAACCCCTCTTTGGTTATCCAAAGAGGGGTTGTTTTTGCTATCAGATTATTGCTTTACCTGAGAGTTCGGATATGCCTCTGTCTAATTGGAAAATACGTAACGGTCTTGCTACTCTGAAAAATGATATTTATTTTTTCACTCCGATTGATGAAGATGATATTTATTATTATAGAAGTTATGAAGGTAAAACATATAAGATAGAAAAAAGTATGTATTCAAGTAGCCAAGCCTAATATTATTAAAATGAAAACGAATTAAATGATAAAATGGAAATGGCTATCTTTCCATATACCTGCAATGATAATACCTATTTAATAATTACAGAAGATGTTTTTCGCTCATCTTTTCCTGAAACATATCAGTTCCTTTGTGAATATAAATCTCTCTTGCTAAAGAGAGATAAAGGAAAGGGGGACTATCCCGTTTGGTATGCTTATGGAAGAACACAGGGTATGAATAATTTTGAAAAAAACTTCTTATTCCATATATAAGTGATAGTCCCATTGCAGT
>JAZNPJ010000014.1:0-2759 GCA_045589635.1 Clostridia bacterium | reverse complement strand
TGGCACATATATTCTGTTTCAGGAAACATATCATAAGGAAAGCTACGAAAAGCTCCACCCGACAGGTCCAAAGCATAACTATGCTTATCACACCGAGGCAATGGACAGAGCTATGGAGGGCGGCATACATGACGTTGGTCTTGGTGTTTTATTTGGTCTTGAATTATATAAATACGAGCTTGCAGGGCTTTTAATGCATGCAGAACATCTTGAGGCAGTTCACGGAGTAGGTCCGCATACAATAAGCGTGCCAAGAATAAAAAGAGCCGACGATATTGACCCGTCAGCATTTGATAATGGTATTTCGGATGAAATTTTTGCAAAGCTTTGCGCTCTTATAAGAATATCTGTTCCCTATACAGGTATGATTATTTCCACAAGAGAGTCAAAAGAGGTAAGAGAAAAGGTTATACGTCTTGGTGTATCGCAAATAAGCGGTGCTTCAAAAACAAGTGTCGGCGGATACAGCGAGCCTGAGGATGAGGACGAATGCTCCGAGCAATTTGATGTCAGCGACAAGCGTACTCTTGACGAGGTCGTAAGATGGCTTATGGAAAGCGGATATATCCCATCTTTCTGTACCGCATGTTACCGCGAGGGCAGAACGGGCGACAGATTTATGACACTTTTAAAGAATGGTCAGATACAAAACTGTTGTCATCCAAACGCACTTATGACGCTAAAGGAATTTTTGCTCGATTATGCAAGTGAAGAGACTGTTAATATTGGCGAAAAGATGATTGAAGATGAGCTTAAAAACATTCCAAATGACAAAGTAAGAGAAATTTGCAGACAAAATCTCGAAAATATATCAAACGGAAAGAGAGATTTCAGATTTTAAGTTAAGGTGGTAATTATATGAGTTTAAACTCAACTCCAATGGCAAACAGAATTCATATAGGTTTTTTCGGAAAGACAAATGCAGGTAAATCAAGCCTTGTAAATGCACTGACCAATCAGGATTTAGCAGTTGTTTCTGAGATAAAAGGCACAACAACTGACACTGTATCAAAATCTATGGAGCTTCTTCCGTTAGGACCTGTTGTTATAATTGATACACCAGGTATTGACGACACAGGCGCTCTTGGAGAGCTGCGAATAAAAAAGACGGCAAAAGCCTTAAACAAGACTGATATAGCTGTACTTGTTGCGGATATTAACGATGGTCTTGGTGAGCATGAAGGTAAACTAATATCAACATTTAAAGAAAAAAATATTCCCTATATAATTGTATATAATAAGGCTGACGAGTATAAAATATTATCACCAAACGAGTTGACTGTAAGCGCAACAGATAATATCGGCATTGACGAGCTTAAAGAAAAAATAGCAACACTTATAAAAAGTGAAAATGACAACAAGCGTGTAGTCGGAGATTTAATAACAAAAAATGATTTTGTAATATTAGTAACACCAATAGATGAGTCTGCACCAAAAGGACGGCTTATACTCCCCCAGCAACAAACAATCCGCGATTTACTTGACGCTAACGCAACAGTTATTGTTGTAAAAGAAACTGAGCTTGAAGATACACTAAATAACTTATCAAAAAAACCGCGACTTGTCATTTGCGACAGTCAGGTGTTTGGCATGGTTAATAAAATTGTACCAGGAGATATAATGCTTACTTCTTTTTCTGTATTGATGGCACGCTTTAAGGGTTTTTTAAAAACTGCGGTAAACGGTGCAAATGCAATCTCAAAATTAGAAAATGGCGACAAGGTTTTAATATGCGAGGGATGTACTCATCACCGACAATGTAATGATATTGGCTCTGTTAAATTGCCAAATTGGCTAAAAACATTTACAAACAAGGAGCTTGATATGCAAAATACATCAGGCGGTGATTTTCCTGATGATTTATCACAATACAAGCTTATAATTCATTGCGGCGGATGTATGCTTACTGAACGAGAGGTGCAATATCGAATGAAGTGTGCAATCGACGCCAACGTTCCATTTACAAATTATGGAACTGCTATTGCTTATATGAATGGTATTTTAGAAAGAAGCTTAGAAATATTTGCATAAGACACTATAATTTTTTACAGACACACATTTTATTCTTTTTAGTGAAAAATTTTTAAAAAAGGTATTGACAAGAAAAACAGTTTATGCTATAATACCTTTTGTTGACGCGATGGGTGTCTGTATATATGGAGAAATGTCTGAGTGGTTGAAAGAGCTGGTCTTGAAAACCAGTGATGTGCGAGCATCCGTGGGTTCGAATCCCACTTTCTCCTCCATTTACATTTTTATATGTACTTATGCATATGGGCATTTTTGTTTTTGAGAAGGCAAACAATAATGTTGTATGCAGTTTTTTCTTTAAGGAGAAGTACTCAAGAGGCCGAAGAGGCGCCCCTGCTAAGGGTGTAGGTCGGGAAACTGGCGCGAGGGTTCAAATCCCTCCTTCTCCGCCATAAAATAAATACACTGAATGGTGTATTTATTTTTTACACTCTATCGGCAAAAACAAACATATGTCGAATTAGGAAATGTATCTTTTTTGCCGATAATGGTACAATATATTTTCGAGGTGTTTATATGAATTATTTATCCGTTGCAGATATGGCAAAAAAATGGGATTTATCAGAGCGTACAGTACGAAATTATTGTGCTCAAAATAGAATACAAGGTGCATTCCTGACGGGCAAGACGTGGAATATTCCTGAAAATGCAGAAAGACCTGAAAGAATAAACAAAAAGAGCAACGAACCGCAAAATCTTCTTGAAAGACTTAGAGAAGAGAAAAACTC
>JAZNPJ010000013.1:0-2560 GCA_045589635.1 Clostridia bacterium | reverse complement strand
AATTGTCAATACCTTTTTTAAAAGTTTTTTAAATATTTTTTAAAAAATATTTCATTTACTTTTCATAGCTTGTCGAAAAACACAACTTCGTTAGTTTAACACATCTTTCTCCCTTTGTCAAGAGGTTTTTTTGATTTTTTTATCTTTGGAAATTTTACCTATTTATCTTGCCTCTTTTTTTCCTTTTTTATACATTTTTATATTAAATCGTAGCAATCAAACAACTCTGCACGTATATTTAAAATCATATCCATGCTAATTTGTGTATTATCGCACATTATAATTTTACCGTTGAACACATCTATCTTTTTTACACAGCCCGTATGTATAATACTTTGCCCGCCGCTCTTTTTTGAATCGGGCTCAAAATATGTTATTGTAACCTCGGGATTTTCTTTAATACAATCAGATATTATGGAAAGCTTCTTATTTATTATATCTATTTCACATTCGTCGAGGTCAATTTTATTATCAGTTATTCTTGCAACCTCATCTATTGCCTCCTCATGCCCTGTAAGCGCCCGAAACGCTCCAAACTGTGCCGCACGTGCAATGCGCGACATTCTTGGATGCTTTTTGGGGTCGGGATGGGGAAGATTTATAATATCATCATAACCCGTCATGCTTTATGACCTCCTATTTGTGAATTTCTGTCTTTTGCTGTTGCACCCTCCTCGAGATTTATACCTTTTAGCACTGCATTTTTCCCATATTGATTTTTTATATGTATAAGAGCTTTTTGCAGATTTTTCTCTTTTTTGAGGCTATCTTTTTCCTTTTTTAAATCCTTTTCTACCTTATTATAATCAGTAAAAAAATCGAGTTGGTCATAATGAGGTTTTTCCTGTATCATACTCTCGTGCAAAACATTATTCGCTGTAATATTTACTCTGCGCACAAGTAATGATTTTTTTGCTATTTTATCGTATAAGCTAAGAACACTCTCCATTATCTGCTTTGTTGAAGAGATGTGATTTTCTAAATTAACTGTTCCATGAGCATGCTTTGGGATTTTTCTGCCATAGCGGTCTATGGTTATTTCCCCTTTATAGCCACTGTTACCCTTTAAATTCTCTGTATCATAGCCTATTGTTATTACCATCTGGTTTGTTACAAGACCTTTTTCGACCATATCAAGCACCAAAAGCTCGGTCATTTCCTTTAAAATAAGCCTTGCTTTGTCGAATGTATATGGACAATGCAAAACCTGACCTGAGCCTATGCTCTTTTTCTCGGGTTTATATGAACGTATATCCTCCATTGTGCATGGCTCATATCCCCATGCATGGTCAATTAAAAGCTCGGCATTTACTCCAAATAATTTATAGAGTCTGTCTTCGCCCTGCTCACTTAATGACATTCTTGCAATATCGCCCATTGTGTATAGTCCGTTTTCTTCGAGCTTTTTTGCATAGCCGCCGCCAACCCGCCAGAAATCACGCAGCGGCTTATGCTCCCACAATTCTCTGCGGTATGTTATTTCATCAAGCTCTGCTATTCTTACACCATCCTTGTCGGCAACACATTTTTTGGCAACAATATCCATTGCTATTTTTGCAAGATATATATTGGTGCCTATGCCTGCAGTTGCGGTAATTCCCGTTTGGGCTAAAACGTCTTTTATTATTGTCATTGCAAGGGAGCGCGGTGTTTTGTTATATGTTTTTAAATAACTTGTTATATCCATAAACTCCTCGTCTATGGAATAGACATGTATATCCTCAGGCGCAACATATTTAAGATATATTTCGTGAATTTTTGTACTGTATTCCATATAACGCGCCATTCTTGGCGGTGCAACAATATACGAAACTGCACACGATGGATTTTTTACTATTTCTTTATAATCATAAGACTCACCTTCAAGCATTCCTGATGGTGAGTCATATTTTCGTTTATTGTTAACTTCTTTTATTTTTTGTATGACCTCAAAAAGTCTTGGTCTGCCAGGTATACCAAACGATTTTAATGACGGAGAAACTGCAAGACAGATTGTCTTTTCTGTTCTGCCCTCATCTGCAACAACAAGGTTTGTTGTCATTGGGTCAAGACCACGCTCCATACATTCAACAGAGGCATAGAAAGACTTTAAATCTATGCATAAGTAGACTTTGTTATCCATTTTCTATACCTCCTTCTGATTATTTTCTTATAGGTTTTTTCGGGAGGGTGTGGAAACCCTCCCCTACGATGGTTTTTTGTGATTGTTTTTTGCGGTTCGTCGTAAACGCCGAACCCTACGATGTTGGTTTTGTTTTATCGTTTACATTCTTACGCTTTCGCCATTTTTTGCAAGATATTTTTTAAGGTCCATAATTTCTATTTCTTTAAAATGGAACAAACTTGCCGCTAAAACCGCGTCCGCCTTACCCTTTTGAAAGGCGTCTAAAAAGTGCTCCATCTCTCCCGCTCCGCCCGAGGCTATAACGGGGATTGAAACGCTCTCACTTACTGCTCTGGTAAGCTCTAAATCATAGCCCTCTTTTGTTCCGTCGCAGTCCATACTTGTTAAGAGTATTTCGCCCGCGCCCAGCTCTTCGACCTTTTTTGCCCACTCGAC
>JAZNPJ010000012.1:0-11406 GCA_045589635.1 Clostridia bacterium | reverse complement strand
CGGTTTTTATCATATTTATAGCCGACAAGCTCCAGTTTTGATATGATTTGCTCCTTATTAGCCTCCAAATCGTCGCATAATTCATCAAGCGACCAGTAAAAGTCTCTTAGCTTTGTGTTTACTACACTTAAAAGTAGTATAGGGTCTTGTGGTAGCATAGTTTTTTTCCTTATCAATTAAGTTGGAGTGTGCCTATTATTGAATTTATATCATCAATGTTGTGGCGTTCCATATATTCTAAAATTTCTTTTTTAACATCAAATATCATATCAGGCTTTGTAAACATTCCTGTACCTAATGCAACAAGCGATGCACCTGCTATCATAAACTCAATTACGTCGTTACCGCGCATAACTCCGCCCATTCCGATAAGCGGAATTTTAACCGCATTATAAACCTGGTGCACCATTCTTATTGCAACTGGCTTTATTGCAGGACCGCTGAGTCCGCCTGTGTTGTTGGCGAGTATTGGTCTTCTTGTGTTAATGTCTATCTTCATGCCCATTAGAGTATTTATAAGCGAAAGACCGTCTGCACCGCCGTCCTCTGCCGCCTTTGCTATTTCTGTTATATCTGTAACGTTTGGCGAAAGCTTTACAATAAGCGGTTTTTTACAGTTCTTTTTAACTTCTTTTGTGAGGAAGTTAACAACGTCCTTGTCTGTACCGAATGCCATACCGCCATGCTTTACATTGGGGCATGATATGTTCATTTCTATTGCGGCAACATTTGTATCGGACAGAATTTGTGCCATTTCGCAATATTCATTTACTGTGTTTCCCGACATATTGGCAATGACGTTGGTGTCAAATGTGGAAAGATATGGCATTGTATACTTAGAAAAGAATTCAACACCAGGATTTTGAAGTCCCACACTGTTTAAGATACCGCTTGCAGTTTCGGCAATTCTTGGTGCCTTGTTACCCTCTCTGGGTTGACGTGTAAGTCCCTTTGCACCAAAGCCGCCATATTCACTAAGCGGAGTATATTCGTCAAATTCAAGACCAAAGCCAAAAGTTCCTGACGCAGTTACTATCGGATTTTTAAAGTCTATACCGCAATAATTAACCTTTAAATTACGCATTTAGTGTTACCTCCGTAGAATAGAATACAGGACCGTTTAAGCAGACTCTTTGTTGCTTGTCTGTTCCGCTTTTAGTTGTTTCACATGTACATACAAGGCATGCGCCTATTCCGCAGCCCATTCTCTGCTCGAGAGAGAGCTGACATAAAATATTTTTTTCCTCTGCAATCTTTTTTACTGCTCTTAGCATTGGCATTGGTCCGCAGCAGTAGATTATATCGCATGGGTTTTGGTTTAGAAATTCTTCCATTTTCTGTGCGATATATCCGTTGTATCCGTAGCTTCCGTCGTCTGTTCCTACTGTAACAGATTTTGCTACTTCTTTAAACTCTTCTTCCATAACAACTCTTTCGCTGTTACGAAAGCCTAAGAATACATCTGCCTTTATTTCTTTTGCAAGTTTATATAGAGGAAAAACACCTATTCCGCCGCCAATTATAACTGCATTTTTAAATTCCTCTTTAATTTGAAAGCCATGACCTAACGGGCCCATAATGTTTATAATGTCGCCTACGTTCTTTTTTGATAAAAGCTCTGTACCCTCGCCCTTTACCTCAAAGATAAATCTTACTGTGTTCGCACCCGTATCGCAAATGCTTATAGGACGTCTTAAGAATGAGGGGGCACCACATTCAATATGCAGAAATTGTCCGCACTCGGTCTCCTTTGCGATTTCCTCGCTCTCGATTGTATAGTCAAAAATACCTTTTGCTATCTCTTCTTTTTTTATTAGCTTGCAATCATAGGTCTTTTTCATATTATATATATTCCTTTCTGTTTACGGGAGGGCGCTAAGACCCTCCCCTACAAGGTTGGTTAACAATTTAATTACATAAAAGGGCTGTCTGTGTAAATTCGACTTGCTTGTAGGGGCGACTCTCTGTGGTCGCCCGTAAGTTTTTTGCAATAATATTGTTCTTTTTGGCTTGCGGTTGTTTGCGGAACGAGCAAGCCCGTTCCCTACGGTGTGGGTTTTATAAAAAATCATTTCCCTAAAATAACGCAGGAAATTTTGTGTAGGTTGCGCATATAATCGATTGCCGCGTACGAGTGTACGCAAATGAGATTAGATGTGTAAGATACGCAAAATTAACAAGTTACATTTATTTTATAATAGAAACAAGTTCCTCTCTCATTCTTATTGCCTCATCGCGTGCAGCCTTGGCAAAATCCTCTTCTTTGTAGTCGCCTTTTTTGTATGCGCACATAATTCCTCTTGATGAGTTTACTATTGCACCTAAACCATCTTCATTAAAGCTCTTTGCAACGTCCTTTGCCTTACCGCCCTGAGCACCGTAGCCCGGTACAAGGAAGTATGACTTGGTCATAAGCTTTCTTAAAACCTCTGCCTGCTCAGGATATGTTGCGCCTACAACTGCACCTACTGCACCGTAACCACTCTCGCCAATGGTATCCTCGTTCCACTTGTTTACACACTCGGCAACTCTTTCATAGAAGTGCTTGTCCTCATTAAGTAAGTCCTGAAGCTCTCCCGATGACGGGTTTGATGTTTTAACAAGCGCAAATATTGCCTTGTCGTACTTTTTACAATCCTCTACAAACGGAGCAATTCCGTCTGTGCCAAGATACGGATTTACTGTTACACAGTCAACATCGCAAGGTGATATTTCCTCTCCGCCTATTTCTACTTTACCCAGATATGCATTAGAATATGCTTTTGCGGTTGAGCCTATGTCGTTTCTTTTAACGTCAAGAATTATATACAATCCTTTTTCTTTTGCATACTCAATAGTTTTGTGCAAAAGAGCCTCGCCCTCAAGACCGTACATTTCGTAAAATGCACTTTGTGGCTTAACTGCAGGCACTACATCATAAAGCGCGTCTATAAGTCCTTTGTTGAACTCCCATATTGCCTCGCACGCACCTTTTAGTGTCTTTCCGTATTCTTTGTATGCTTTTTCCTTTATATATTCGGGAACATAGTCAACTACAGGGTCAAGACCTGCAACTGACGGATTATTCTTTTCCTTTATCTTTTTTACTAATAAATCTACTGACATTACAGAAGTACCCCCTGATTAACTATAATTTTTCCGCCAACAATTACATATTGCGGTTTTCCCAAAAGCTTAAATCCGTCAAACGGTGAGTTTTTACTCTTTGAGCTTAGCTTTGAAACATCAACAGTCCACTCTTCGTCGGGGTTAAAAATTGTAATATCTGCTATCTTGCCCTCGCCTAATGTTCCCTTAGATATTCCAAGTATCTTTGACGGGTTATATGACATTTTCTCAATAAGCTCACTAAGTGTAAGAACACCCTCTTTTACAAGATATTTTAAGGATAATCCCAACGAAGTTTCAAGACCTACTATACCATTTGCCGACGCGGCAAATTCGCACATCTTCTCATCAGGATGGTGCGGTGCATGGTCTGTTACAATAGCGTCTATTGTACCGTCTTTTAAACCCTCCTTTATTGCCTCTACGTCCTCAGGAGTTCTTAGCGGCGGATTCATTTTAGCTAATGTATTAAAGCCATCGCACGCCTCATCGGTAAGTGTGAAGTAGTGCGGACAAGTCTCGCACGTTACATCTACACCCCTCGCCTTTGCCTGACGTATTATCTCAACACCGCCCTTTGTTGATACATGGGCAATATGAACACCCATACCCAACTCCTCGGCAATAAGAATATCTCTTGCAATCTGTACGTCCTCGGCAGAGTTCGGAATTCCTTTAAGTCCGAGCCTTGAGGCAGTAAAACCGTCGTTCATACAACCACCGTCTACGAGCGATAAATCCTCGCAGTGAGAAATAACCCTCATATCAAACATATCGGCATACTGTATTGCTCTTCGCATAAGTGAGCTGTTATAAACAGGTCTTCCGTCGTCCGAGATAGCAACTGCACCCGCAAACTTCATCTCGCCAATTTCGGATAGCTCCTTGCCCTCAAGTCCTTTAGATACTGCGCCGACAGGGTAGACATTTGCATAGCCTACTTCCTTTGCTCTTTCTATAATATATTTTATAACTGTCTCGTTATCTGTAACAGGCTTGGTGTTTGGCATACATGCAACAGATGTTACTCCGCCCATAAGCGCCGCTCTTGTACCTGTTTCTATATCCTCTTTGTATTCAAAACCCGGCTCGCGAAGATGTACGTGCATATCCACAAGTCCCGGTGCAACAATCATTCCTGTTGCGTCAATTACCTGCATATCCAGTCCGTCAAGCTCGGCGGATAAGTCCTTGCCGATATCTGTAATCTTGCCATTGTCTGCAAGAATATCCAAAACCTCGTCAATGTTGTTGGCAGGGTCTATAACATGTCCGTTTTTTATTAAAATCCTCATTGTATTTATTCCTTTCTATGTCAGGTTGCCGTCCACCAAAAGCGACGGCATTTTTATAATTTAGGCGCACAAGAATTTGCGTAGGTTGCGCGTTTTTTCGATTGTCAGTAATTCCAAATCTGCAAGAAAATTGTTCGCACTTACCGTCCACCAAAAGCGACGGCGTATTTTCCGCCATTGCGGCGCACAAGAATTTGTGTAGGTTGCGCGTTTTTGCGATTGCCGCGTAATTTAAAATCTGCAAGAAAATTGTTCGCACTTGCCGTTTGAAAAGACGACGGCGTATTTTCCACCACTGCGGCGCAGAGAAATTTGCGTAGATTGTGTTTTTTTGCGATTGCCGCGTATGTTTTATACGCAAATGAGCAAAAGAATGCAAGATACACAAATTTATCAAGCCTTAGGCAAAAAGCTGTTGTGGTTCGCCAACAAACTCATTACTGCCATTCTTATAGCCACACCATTTGTTACCTGTTCATTTATAACGCTCTGGTCGCTATCGACAACCGATGATGAGAATTCAACACCGCGGTTTACGGGGCCTGGGTGCATAACAAGCGCGTCAGGCTTTGCAAACTTTAGGCGCTTATCGTCAATACCGAAAAATCTGTGGTATTCTCTTACGCTCGGGAAAAGTCCTTTCTTTTGTCTTTCGAGCTGAATTCGAAGTCCCATTACAACGTCTGCGTCAACTATAGCCTCGTGAACAGTCTTAAATACCTTTACTCCCATTTGCTCAAAATCTTTTGGAATAAGAGTTGATGGTCCGCCAACTGTTACAGTTGCACCTAATTTTAAAAGTCCGTATATATTACTTCTTACTACTCTGCTATGATAAATATCTCCGATAATTGCAACCTTTAAGCCCTCTATTTTGCCCTTTTTCTCCATCATTGTGAACATATCAAGCAACGCTTGTGTTGGGTGCTCGTGCATACCGTCGCCCGCATTTATAATATGCGCATTTACCATGGGCGCAATAAAGTGCGGTGCACCGCTCATATTATGGCGCATTACTATTATATCCGCCGCCATTGCGTTTAAGTTTCTTACAGTATCCTCAAGCGTTTCGCCCTTTTCTACTGATGAGCCGCTTGCTGTTATATTTGCCGCATTTGCACCAAGATACTTTGACGCCAATTCAAAAGACATTCTTGTTCTTGTACTGTTTTCGTAAAATAGATTTATTACAGTCTTTCCCTGCAGATTTGGTGCTTTCTTTACGGGACTTTGTATTATCTTCTTCATTTCCTTTGCAGTTTCGAGAATTGATAAAATTTCCTCTTTGCTTAAATCTCTCAACCCTAACAGGTCTTGTTTTTTCATCAGGTAGCCTCCCTTATATACGGTAACTCATTTTTACATTCTTATCCTATATATTATATAATAAATTCTTTAAATTGTCTATACGAAAAATATAATTTTTACCATTTTTTAATTTTAATTTTAAAAAGACTTGACAAAGGGGTTATAAAATTATTAAAATAATACTGAGTGTAATAAGCCAAAGGGCGTTGTTTTGCGGGAGGGCGTGGAAACCCTCCCCTACGATGTGGTGGTTTTGTGTCGTTGGTGTGCGGAGATGTTGTTGTGCTTTGTAGGGGAGGGGCTTGCTCCTCCCGATAATTGCGCGAGAGGCTCCGCCGCAGGGGGTGGGGAGGTGTTTTAGGGTGCATCGTTTGCAATCGTTTTGTTTCCACCTCATCCGAGTTTTTCTACAAAAAACCCACCTTCCCCTCAAGGGGAGGGCTTATCTTACACAAAGGAGGTTATGCTTTGCAAAATCCGTTTAAATATTCAAACGATAACAAGCGCTATCATTCGTGGAATTATCACCTAAGACAGAAGTTTGGCACAAAAGTCTTTAAGGTTTCGCTAAACGGCGGCTTTACATGCCCCAACAAAGACGGTACAAAAGGCTTTGGGGGTTGTAGCTACTGCTCATCGTCGGGGAGCGGCGACTTTGCGGGTAATGTGCAAAAATCAGTTTCTGAGCAGTTTTTGGAGGTAAAGAGCGCCTTGCACAAAAAATGGAAGAGCGCAAAATATATAGCATATTTTCAGGCAAATACCAATACATATGCCGATGTCGATGTCCTAAAAGAAAAGTTTGAGGCGGCGCTTTTGGAGGAGAATGTTGTTGGTCTTAGCATTGCCACACGTGCCGACTGTTTAGAAGACGACGTTGTAGAATATCTTAGCGAGCTTAATAAAAGAACCTATCTTATTGTAGAGCTTGGTCTGCAGACAATCTTTGATAAAACAGGGGAGAGGATAAACCGCTGTCATACCTACGAGGAGTTTTTAGAAGGGTATAACAAGCTAAAAGAGAGAAACATCAACATTTGTGTACATCTTATTGACGGTCTGCCGGGCGAAACAAAAGAAATGATGGTTGAGAGTGCAAAAGCAGTCGCAGCACTAAACCCGCACTGTGTAAAGCTCCATCTTCTGCATATTTTAAAGGATACCCAAATTGCCAAAGAGTATGAAAGGGGCGAGTTTGACCTTTTATCTCTTGAAGAGTATGTAGATATTATAGTTTCACAGCTTGAGGTTTTCTCACCCGAAACCATAATACAACGTCTTACGGGTGATGGCGGAAGAGATTCTCTTATAGGTCCAAAATGGAGCCTTAAAAAGTTTGTTGTTCTAAACGAAATTGATAAAGAAATGATACGTCAAAATACGTATCAGGGAAAGAAATATATGTAATAGTTTTGTTACTTGACATTATCTTATAAATACGATATACTATATATAGTACAAAAAATGCAAATTGCCCTCAAAAATACACCCTTTTGTAGCTATTTACTTTTACTCTGCGAGGGGGCATTTTTAATATTATACAAAAGACCGTTTTGGTGGAGAAAGGTGATTTTATGATACAAAATCCTATGCTAAAGGGCTTTAATCCCTACTCGTGTGCAGTACGTGTGGGTGATGATTTTTACCTGGCACAAGCATCGTACGAATGGTGGCCCGGTGTTACATTGTATCACTCACGTGATTTGGAAAATTGGGAAATTCATTCGTACCCCTTAAATCGTATGTCTCAGCTTGATTTAAGAGGTGTTCCGAGCGGCGGCGGTGTTGTCAGCGCGTCTTTATCTTATGACGGGAACAAGTTCTATCTTGTATTTACTAATATGAAGAGCCGCGGCGAGCTTGAGCAGACCGATAATTATGTTGTTACAACTGATGATATTAACGACGGTATATGGAGTGAGCCTACTTATCTTAACTCGCTTGGTATAAATCCGTTTTTGTTCCATAATGATGATAAGAAGTATTTGTTATCCGTTGGTTATGATTTTAGAGAAAACACAAACAGTGTTTATATTCGTGAGTATTCCCCTGAAGAGAAAATGCTTGTGGGAGATTGTACAAAGATATATTCGGGTAATGCACAGTTTTGCGCTCTGTATTTTAAGGACTCGTACTTTTGCCTTGTAACAGAAAAGGAAAGTGATAAAACATCTGTTGCACTAAGCTCAAAGGAGCTTTTTGGTACATATTCACCCGACGCGGATACATTAACCAATTATGAACTTTCGTTGCAGGAGACTGCACTGTCCTCATTTGTTAAGGCACAGATTAAAAAGGCTACCTCGTCAAGCTCTGTTCATTACGATTTTAAGACAATGGGTAAATTAAATCTTGATTTTCAGACATTAAGAGGTCCTCTGTATCAGGCACTTACACTTTGCTCACAGGGTATGGTATTACGTGGTCAGGACGGATTTTTCAGTCGCTTTGACCAGAGTATTGTTGCCAGAAAAATTGAGAGTGCTAATTGCCATATCGAAACAAAGCTCGAATTTGAGCCAGAGAGCGAAAAGCATATGGCGGGTCTTATAATCTACAATAACACAAAAAACTGGATTTACGAGTGTGTTACTAAAAATGAAGAAACAAACAAACGCGAAATTGCTCTTTTAGTATGTAAAGAAGGCAAAATTTTGCGCGAGAAGAGTGTGTATCGTCAAATAGAGGACAGTGTCCCCGTAATTTTAAGTGTTGATATGAATAATAATATGCTGACATTCTCATATACAACAAACAACAACACATATGAGCTTGACGAAATTCTTGATTTGGATTCTATGTGCATAAATGCATCCGATACATTTATGGCGGCTTTATGTGTTCAGGATATGTCAGCAAAAGAAAAAGAAGCAGTGTTTGAGCATTTTAACTATTGCATCAAGGAGGTTTTTTAATGTATTACATCGGTATTGATTTGGGCGGCACAAACATCGCAGTAGGTGTTGTGGATAAGGACGGAAATATTATCTATAAGGACTCTACTCCCACCAACGCACCAAGAAGTGCCGAAGCTTATGCCGAGGATATGGTAAGTATGTGCTATAAGGTTGTAGAGGGTGCAAAGCTTACAATGGACGATATTGCTGCAATAGGTCTTGGCAGTCCCGGAAGTATTGATAACGAAAATGGCATGGTTGTGAGTGCAGGTAATCTCGGAATTAAAAATGCGCAGTTTAGAAAGCTGATACAACAAAAGATAGATAAGCGCGTAACAATCGAAAATGACGCCAACGCGGCAGCATATGGCGAATATATGGTAAATGGCGACGGTGCCGAGAGCTTTGTGTGTATAACATTGGGTACGGGTATCGGCAGCGGTATTATTATAGATGGAAAGCTCTATACGGGTTGTAACCATGCAGGCGGTGAGTTCGGACACGTTACAATAGATATGAACGGTATTAAGTGTAACTGCGGTCAAAATGGTTGTTGGGAACAGTATGCATCTGCAACTGCGCTTATTAACCAGACAAAAGAGGCAATAGAGAAAAACCCCGACTCTATGATGGTAAAGTGGGTAGAGGAGAATGGCAAGGTTTCGGGAAGAACCGCCTTTGACTGTGCTAAAAAAGGAGACAAAGCGGCACTCAATGTAGTGGAAAACTTCCAGAAGTATCTTGCAGCAGGTCTGCTTTCGGTAGTAAATATCTTCCAGCCCGATAAAATTACAGTCGGTGGCGGTATAAGTGCCGAGGGCGAGTACCTCTTAGGCCCGGTAAGAGATATGGTGTTTTGTAAGGCTTTTTATAATGGTGATAGAAAAAACCCCGTATTAGAAGTTGCAAAGCTTAGAAATGACGCGGGAATTATCGGTGCTGCAATGTGTGCGGCTATATAAAAGAGAAAATGGTACTGTTACTTTGTAACAGTACCATTTTTTTGTATTGTAGGGGAGGGGCTTGCTCCTCCCGAATTTGCGGGAGGGCGTGGAAACCCTCCCCTACAGGTGCGTTATTCCGTTTTTGTGCGGGAGGATTTTATTGTACATTGTAGGGAATGGCGCTTGTCGACATTCCGTAAAAAAAGGCTATCAGCCCTTTTTTTGTTTTAATTATTTTGCTGCGGCGGGGATATCTCCTACACCGTTTAATATTATACGCGGTCTGTATGGGAACTTCAGACACTCCTCGCGTGTTGTAACACCCGACAAAACAAGAACAGTATCAAGACCTGTTTCTATACCCGCAACAATATCGGTATCCATTCTGTCGCCTATCATAACTGCGTCATCGGAGTGTACACCCAAAAGACGAAGACCTGTTCTCATCATCAATGGATTAGGCTTGCCTACATAATATGCCTGTTTTCCCGTTGCAAGCTCAATCGGCGCTAAAAATGCACGGCATGCGGGCATAATTCCCGACTCCGACGGGCCTGTGAGGTCGAAGTTTGCACCAATAAGCTTTGCGCCATTGTTTACAAGTCGCATTGCTTTTGCTATCATATCGGGATTAAAACCCAATGGCTCGCCCATAACAACATAGTCGGGGTCAACGTCGTTGTATGTGATACCCGCATCAAAGAGGGCATTTTGTATTCCATGCTCGCCCATAATATATGCACTGCAACCGGGCGACTGACTATCTAAAAACTGTGCAGTTGCAAGTGCGCTTGTATAGAAGTGCGACTCATCAACATCTAAACCCATACGATATAGCTTTTGCTGAAGTTCTTTTGGTGTGTACATGCTTGAGTTTGTAAGGAACAGATATTCCTTGTTATTTGCCTTTAACCAGTCCAAAAATTCCTTTACTCCAGGAAGAATTTTGTTTCCGTGATATATTACACCGTCCATATCACATATAAATCCTTTTTTATTTAGTAGTTTTTCCATATTTGTATCCTTTCGTAAAAAGTGTCTTTTATATTTCTAATTCTTCATGATAGTTTATCAGACTTGACTCTCTAAACCTTGCAGTTCTTTCTATTCTTTTTTTACGTGCAACACGAATATATGCGTTTATATATTCTATAGCCTCTTTTTCGATTATGTTATAATTGTTGCTGATTGTTAAAATCTGTTTGTTTGATATTCTCGGCTTGTCAAATCTAAGATATTTTGTATTATTTATAATCATTATATATCTATAATCCAAACCAGCCATTGGTTTACTTTGGCTTGGAACAGCATATCCTATTTTACCAAAAGGTCTGTTTGGCTCTCCAAGATTCTTCCTTAGTGGAATAAGAACATTGTTTTGTTTGTATTTTACATTTAAACACAGATGAGTTCTGACGTTGTGCTTTGTACAATCATCTATATCTAATATCTTTTCTAAATTTGGATTATCTACATAATAATCTTTTGTTATGTAACAGTATTGTATATTTGTCATTTTATCTCCAGTTAGTCAAATAGGAAGCATTTCTGCTTCCTATCCTTTACCAAATTTTTCGATTTTTAATATGCCGGGTGACATCGAGAAACCCCCCGTAATATTGTCAGGTTGTTTTTAGCCAGACGCTCCTGAACCACGTCTCAAAATAAACCTAATTACTTGGTTCACTATTATTATACACTAATTTTATTAAATTTACAATAGTCAAATTTAACCGATTTGACTTATAATAATTATATATTTTAAACAATTTGATTAAATTATATATATGTATAATTATTATATGAAAAAATTTTTTTATTGTGCGGTACATTTTGTCAAAGCATTCATTTCCT
>JAZNPJ010000011.1:0-7992 GCA_045589635.1 Clostridia bacterium | reverse complement strand
AAAACATATATTTTATAATAAAAAGTGAAAACAAAGAAAAACCAAATAAAACAAAATATATGGAGGCATTCAGATGTATAAGTCAGATTTTGAAATCAGAAAAGAAATTTGCGAAATCGGTAGAAGAATTTATGCTGATGGTTTCGTTGCAGCAAATGACGGTAACATCTCAGTAAAGGTTGATGAAAACACATTCTTTACAACACCAACAGGCGTGTCAAAGGGATATATGACACCGGATATGATTTGTAAGGTTGACGGACAGGGAAACCTTAAAGAAGCAAATAAGTGGAAGCCGTCATCAGAATTCAAGATGCACCTTAAGGTGTATCAGGAAAGACCCGATGTAAATGCGGTTGTTCACGCACATCCTCCTATTGCTACTTCATTTGCAATAGCAGGTATTCCGCTTGATAAGCTTATTATGCCGGAAGCTGTAATATTCCTGGGTTCAGTTCCGATAGCTCAGTATGGAACACCATCTACAATGGAAATTCCTGAGTCATTGGAGCCATACATTCAACAACACGATGCAATCCTTCTTGCAAACCACGGTGCATTGTCATTCGGTTGTGATTTGAATACTGCATTCTTCAGAATGGAATCAACAGAATTCTATGCTAAGCTGCTTATGTATGCAAGACTTCTTGGCGGCGAACAGGAGATTCCTTGCGGCGAGGTTAAAAAGCTTGTAGAACTAAGAAAGCAATTTAACGTATCGGGTAAGCACCCATTAGAAAAGCTTTGCCCTGGTTGTTATGAGGACGGAACATGTGAAATGACTCCAACAGAAGCAAACGAAAAGTATGGCTTTGAGTCATCAGCAGCATATCACGGTTTCCAACCGTTGCCATCACAGGTTTGCTCATCTTCAGCAGCAGGCGATAAGGACCTTGAATCATTGGTTTCACAAATTACAAAAAAGGTGCTTGACCAATACAAGAAATAATAATACTGGTCTTAGGCAGAAAGGAATGATATGCTTTGAATATCGATGAAATGCTTGAGGCAGTGAAAAATCAAATAACACCGTCGCAAACGGTTCCGGTTATGCCAAAAAAGGTGTGTGTGGAAGATATAAATCTTAAAAAAGCCAAGGCGCTTATTGATGCAGTAGAAAAGGCAGCACAGATTATGAATTTGAATGTTGTTGTGGCTGTTGTCAATAAGGGTGCAAATCTTGTAGCACTTCATGCCATGGATGATTCGTACATAGCAAGCATAAAGGCGGCACAGGATAAGGCATATACGTCAGCATCACTTAAAATGTCTACACAAAGGGCACTTGAGGAGTCCAGAGGCGGAGCGCTTGACGGTCTTAGTAACGGTAACGGTTTATTGTTATTAGGGGGCGGTGAGCCTCTCGTAAAAGACGGACAATTATGCGGTGCAATAGGCGTAAGCGGTGGCAGCAAGGAGCAGGATATGATGCTTGCCCGGGTTGCTGTAAAGATTTTTCAAGTACTTGACTAAAATATAGAAAGGAGGCTTTGTTGGGTGATAGATGAAAAACAAGTATCTGAAATAGTTAAGAATGTTTTAAGCGGTATGGACATTTCATCTTTAGAGGATAAGCCAAAGAGAAAGCAACTTGGCGTGTTTGACTCTATGGAGGATGCCATAGCAGCTTGTAATAAAGCATACCAGACATTCAGATATTATAATAAAGAACAAAGAGAAAACATAATAAAAGAAATAAGACGCCTTACTCACGAAGAGGCAGAGACAATGGCAAAGCTTGCGGTTGAGGATACAAAGATGGGTAATGTATATCACAAGATATTAAAACACCATCTTGTAGCTGATAAGACACTTGGTACAGAGGACCTCGAAACAAGAGCGTTCTCGGGAGACAGAGGCTTAACATTGGTAGAGATGGCACCGTTTGGTATAATCGGTGCAATCACACCGTCAACAAACCCAAGCTGTACAGTAATATGTAACAGTATATGTATGCTTGCGGGCGGTAATGCAGTTATCTTTAATCCGCACCCACATGCAAAGCGTATAAGCGCATATGCGGTAGACCTTGTAAACAGAGCAGTTTTAGCAGCAGGCGGTCCTGAAAATATAGTTGTAACAGTTGAAAATCCGACAATGGATACATCAAATATGATGGTAAATCATCCGTCAGTAAAGATGCTTGTTGCAACAGGCGGACCTGGTGTTGTAAAGATGCTTTTATCAAGCGGTAAAAAGGCTATTGGTGCGGGTGCAGGTAATCCGCCGGTAGTAGTTGATGATACTGCTGACATACCAAAGGCAGGTAAGGACATAATTGATGGATGTACATTCGATAATAACCTTCCCTGTATTGCAGAAAAAGAAGTGTTTGTTTTAAGAAATGTAGCAGATGAGTTAATCCACCATATGCAAAAGAATGGTGCGTATCTGTTAAATCAGGAACAAACCGAAAAGCTTGTTGATATCGTTACTGTATGGTCAAAGCCTAAAAAGGAAGGCCAACAGCCAAAACGTGTCATAAATAAAGACTTTGTAGGAAGAGATGCTAAATTGATTTTGGCACAACTTGGTATAGAAGCTAAAGAGGACACAAGATGTATAATCTGTGAAACAGAGTTCTCACATCCGTTTGTTCAGGTTGAGCTTATGATGCCAATACTTCCGATTGTAAGAGTAGAAACATTCGAAGAAGCTGTCGAAATGGCAGTTAAGGCAGAGCATGGAAACAGACATACTGCTCACTTACATTCAAAGAATGTTGACCATATGACAGCATATGCAAAAGCAATCTGCACAACAATATTTGTAAAGAATGCTCCGTCATATGCAGGTATAGGCTTCAATGCAGAGGGCTGGACCACATTCACAATAGCAGGTCCTACCGGAGAGGGTATCACCTCACCAAGAAGCTTTACGCGTCAGAGAAGATGTGTACTAAGCGACGCATTAAATATTATATAAGGAGGGGATACCATTGAATTTTGACGAAAAAGAAATTACCAGATTAGTAGAACAGGTTGTAAAAGAAATGGCAGGCAAAGCAAGTGGCGGCTGCACATGTTCAAAATCAGCATCTGTTCCAAAGACAGCAAAGGTTGCTATGATGACCGCACTTGAAAAATTTGAGATTCAGGAATATCCTATTCCGGAGCTTGGCGACGATGATATTCTTGTAAAGGTTGAAGGTTGCGGCGTATGCGGTACTGATGCTCACGAATATAGGAATGACCCGTTCGGACTTATTCCCGTTGTACTTGGTCATGAGGGTACAGGAGAAATCGTGAAGATGGGCAAGAATGTTAAAAAGGACAGTGCAGGTAAGGCTCTTAACATTGGCGATAAGGTTGTTACTTGTATGATATTCAAGGATGACCCTGATAT
This sequence comes from Clostridia bacterium, assembly GCA_045589635.1. GTDB lineage: Bacteria > Bacillota > Clostridia > UBA1381 > UBA1381 > Ornithomonoglobus_A. The sequence goes on along the minus strand of JAZNPJ010000011.1, from coordinate 4,647 downwards.
AACAATGTACGACCTTAACAAGCAGAATGTTGGTGCTGGCGATATCTACGGATTGATGCCTGATGATGACATTCACCTTAACGGTTGGTTCGCAGATTATATGGTAATCAGAGGCGGCTCAACAGTATTTAATGTAAGCGACCTTGACCTTGATTCAAGAATACTTATTGAACCTTGTGCGGTACTTATCCACGCAGTTGAAAGAGCAAAGCTTACAAACATTCTTAGATTCAACTCAAGAGTGGTAGTTCAGGGTTGCGGACCTATCGGTCTTATCTGTATAGCAGTACTAAGAACAATGGGTATTGAAAACATTGTTGCAGTAGACGGTAACGAGCAAAGACTTGAATTTGCAAAGAGAATGGGTGCTGACAAGACAGTTAACTTTATGAACCACAAGGGTATAGATGCTCTTAGCGACGCTGTAAAGGATGCTTTCGGCGGTTACCTTTGCGACTTTGCATTCCAGTGTACAGGTTCACCGGTTGCTCACAGCAATATCTATAAGTTCATCAGAAATGGCGGTGGTCTTTGCGAGCTTGGATTCTTTATTAACGGCGGCGACGCCACAATCAATCCGCACTTTGACCTTTGCTCAAAGGAAATTACACTTGTTGGCTCATGGGTATACACACTAAGAGATTATGCAACAACATTTGATTTCCTAAAGAGAGCTATTGCAATCGGACTTCCGATAAAGGAACTTATTACGCACAGATATGCACTTGAAGATCTTAACGAAGCACTCAAAACAAACTTGGCTCAAAAGGGATTAAAAGTTGTTTATATAAATAAAGATCTTTAATTCCTAAGCAAAAGAAAGGCTGAGTAAAAGTATGAATGAAGCAATAGGTATCATAGAAATGCACGGATTTGTTACGGCAATAACTGTTGCAGACGCCTGTGCAAAGGCGGCGGATGTGAAGGTTATAGCAATCGACTCAAACAAACCCGCAAATGCTGAAACAGCAGAAGTTCCGCTCATTATGGCTGTAAAAATACAGGGAAGCGTATCAGCTGTAAAATCAGCAGTTGAAGAGGGTTCAAGAGTAGCCGAGAGTATATCCGGCTTGATTGGTTCACACGTGATTGCAGGTCCTACCGATTGTGCCCAGAAAATGGCAAATCGCTCAAGTGTAGGCCGCGACAGAGTGGGACACGTCAAGAATGGTGCATAAAGGAGGTAGACTATGAAATCTCTTGGATTTATCGAAACAAGAAGTCTTTTGGGAGCAATAGAAGCCTCCGATGCCATGACAAAGGCAGCAAATGTCGTAGTCATTGGTACAGAAAAAATAGGCTCAGGTTTGGTTAATGTAGTAGTTGAGGGCGATGTAGACGCTGTTAAGGCGGCAGTTGCGGCAGGTGCCGAGGCTGCAAAGGCCCATGGCGAGCTATACGCATCACATATCATACCAAGACCGCACGAAGAAGTAGCAAAAATACTTCCCGAAATATAAAATTAAAGGAGGTACATAAATGGCTGAATTTTCGTTAGGATTGGTTGAGGTCAGTGCTCTGGGAAATGCAATCAATATGCTTGATGAAATGGTAAAGGTTGCAGACGTTGAGTTTATTGCAATGGAGCGAAAGCTTGGAGGAAGACTTGTAACAATAGTTGTTAAAGGTTCTGTCTCGGCAGTTAAAGCATCAGTTGATGCGGGAGTTGCATTTGCAAGAGAAAATGACTGCTTAAAAGCATTCCAGATAATTGCAAGACCACACCGTGAGATATTTAAATTTCTTCACATTGAGGAAGAAGAAGTAAAAGCTACCGCAGAAATTGCGGGTACGCACGTAGGTGCTGTAGGAGCACCTGAAAAGAAAAAGCCGGCAACATCTGCTAAAAAGACAACGTCGGCAGCAAAAACAAAGAGCAGTACAGCAAAAAGAACAGGTACTGCAAAGAAATAATGTTAATAGCGCGAAAGCGTTATATATAAAAAATTTATAAGTCAATAATTTTAAGGAGGATAAAAAAATGGCAGTAGAAGCATTAGGAATGGTAGAAACAAGAGGTCTTGTTGCAGCAGTAGAGGCTGCAGATGCAATGGTTAAGGCAGCAAACGTTACACTTATCGGAACAGAGAGAATCGGTTCAGGTCTTGTAACAGTTATGGTAAGAGGCGATGTTGGAGCAGTTCAGGCTGCAACAGATGCAGGTAGTGCAGCAGGCGCAAGATTAGGTGAATTAGTATCAGTTCACGTAATTCCACGTCCACATGGTGATGTAGAAAAGATTTTACCACAAATCTAATCAGGTAAAAATATATCCGCGCCGACGATATCGTCTTAAATGGTATTTTCGGCGCGGTATCATCATTACACAATTTAAGTAATTATAGTTTAGCAAGAAAACTCTGTGAAAGGAGTTAAAGAATGAGTAATATACAAGATATGATTACCCGTGCAGTTGTTGATATTTTAAAGCAACAAGAGGCAAATGAGGGTATAAAAGTTGGTGTAAGTGCAAGACACGTACATCTTTCACAAAAAGATTTAGAAACTCTGTTTGGCGAAGGATACGAGCTTACTCCTAAAAAAATGCTTATGGGCGACCAATACGCGGCTGAAGAGTGTGTAACACTTGTAAGCCCCTCACTAAGAACTATTGAGGGTGTAAGAGTTTTAGGCCCCGTAAGAAAAGAATCTCAGGTAGAGATTTCAAGAACAGATACTTTTAAATTAAAGGTGAGCCCACCCGTAAGACCTTCGGGAGAGTTAAAAGGTGCAGCACCTATGGCTCTTGTAGGACCAAAGGGAAGTGTATTTGTAAATGAATGTTGCATAATAGCAAACAGACATATACATATGACACCTCAGGATGCTCAGAAGTACGGTATCAAGGATAATGATGTTGTTGATGTAGAAATTCAAAATTCAAAACCGACCAAGTTCTATAATGTACAGGTCAGAGTCAGAGAAGATTTTAATACCGAAATGCACATTGATACCGATGACGCAAACGCTTGTGCAATAAAAACAGGCGACAGGGTTAAAATTATAGAAGATTAAGTTGATTTTGAAATGAACATCTTATATAAAGGTGATTATATATGATTATAGGAAGAGTTTACGGTAGTGTTGTATCAACACATAAGCTTCAAAGTCTTGTAGGCTATAAGTTTATGCTTGTACAATGCATCGAAAATGGAAAATTGATAGACAAATACTTAACAGCAGTAGACGGTGTAGGTGCCGGTATGGGCGAAGACGTAATTATTACAACAGGCAGCAGTGCAAGAGTTGCTCTTGGCGATAATGAAGTACCTGTTGACGCTGTTATTGTAGGAATTCTGGATAAAAAGCAGTGCTAAATGTTTAGCATAAAAAAGGGAGAGAGCAATGACAATAGAGAAATTGCAGGATTTAATATATAATGCCGGTATTGTTGGTGCGGGCGGTGCGGGTTTTCCGACGCATAAAAAGCTTTCTTTACAAGTAGAAGATGTAATCGTAAACGCTGCCGAGTGCGAACCTCTTATGATGGTTGACCATCATATATTAGAGAAGCATCTTGGCAACGTTATTGATGTACTTAAAATTATTTCGGCCACATTAGATGCTAAGAGGGTAATAATAGGTATAAAGGGTAAGAATATGCCATTACTTGATAAAAACATCTTAGCATCCTTAAATGGTACAAATATATCGGTAAAAGAAATTCCCGATATATATCCTGCGGGTGATGAGGTTGTGCTAACATACGAAACAACAGGTAAAATTGTGCCTGAGGGTGCAATCCCGCTTGCAGTAGGAGTTATGGTTATTAACCTTGAAACTCTGTATAATGTACATAAGGCTATAAATGGTGAAGTCGTTACCCAAAAGTATATAACAATCGGTGGAGATACAAAAGAAGATATTACCATAAAAGCACCAATCGGTATGAAGATAAAGGAGCTTTTATCGGAATGCGGAATTTACGATTTAACCGATAAAGAGGTCATAAACGGTGGACCTATGATGGGCAAATTAGTCGATTTAGAAAATGACACTGTTACAAAAACAACTAAGGGACTTTTGATATTCCCCAAAACACATTCTGTTATACAACGTAAAAAGCAAGATATTTCTATAACTCTAAAACGTGCTTCGGCAGCTTGTTGTAACTGTACTATGTGTACAGACCTTTGCCCAAGGCACCTGTTAGGATATAATCTTGAAGTACATAAAACTGTAAGGGCGGCATCTCATAGCGAGGTTAATGCTACAGAGGCATTTTTGCAAAATTCTCTTTGCTGCGGTTGCGGTATATGTACAGTTATTGCGTGTCAGCAGATGTTAGACCCACAAAAAATTGCTACTACAATAAAGAACTCACTTGGCAAGCATGGTCTTAAGCGTGAGAACAACAAGGTGCCTGAAAAGGTACATACAATGAGAACCTCGAGGCTTGTTTCGTCTAAGACGCTTATAGACAGATTAGGTATAAGAAAATATGTCAAGCCAAGTGTAGAGAGAAAGTATATCGAATTTAATCCCAAAACGGTTTATATAGAGCTTTCACAACACGTTGGAAAAAAGGCAGACGCACTTGTTAAGGTTGGAGATAAGGTAGTAAAGGGACAACAGATTGCTGCAACAAGTATAGATGCATTGGGAACAACAATGCACTCAAGTATTGAAGTCGGATCGTAGCCATGT
>JAZNPJ010000010.1:0-2432 GCA_045589635.1 Clostridia bacterium | reverse complement strand
TAGGAAAATTCATTTTTATATTTATTTTTTAATCCTTTTATAACCAAATTAAAAAAGGATAATATAAAACACTCAGGAAATAATACTTATACGAAACAATTATAGCAAGTGAGAGGTATAAAATATGTCTAATGTTTTAGTTGTAATACAGTTATTTTTTACCATTGTAATAGGTATGTACTTTCTAAGTCGCCTAAAAGGCGAAAGCGTTGATGATAAGTCAATGCACGATATAAGCACAAAAGAAGCCGAAAAGCTTAATTTAATGCGTCATATACAGTTAAGTGAGCCTATGACAGAACAGGCAAGACCTGTATGCGAAGAGGAAATTATAGGTCAAAAAGATGGCATACGCGCTCTAAAGGCAGCATTATGCGGAGAAAATCCGCAACATATTATAATATATGGTCCACCGGGCGTAGGAAAGACTGCTGCGGCAAGACTTGCTTTAGACATTGCAAAAAAGAGTAAGAATACACCTTTTTTACCTACTGCTGATTTTATAGAGGCGGACGCTACCATTATGCGTTTTGATGAGAGGAGCTTTGCAGACCCTCTTATAGGCTCTGTTCATGACCCTATATATCAGGGTTCGGGGGCATTTGGTAATTTAGGTGTTCCCCAGCCCAAGCTTGGTGCTGTATCAAAGGCACATGGCGGAGTTTTATTTATTGACGAAATAGGAGAACTGCCCGCCATCCAGATAAACAAGCTCTTAAAGGTTTTAGAGGACAGGTGTGTACATTTTGAAAGCTCATACTACAGTCCTCTAAACAAAAAAATACCAACATACATTCACGATATGTTCAAAAACGGAGTCCCCGCAGATTTCAGACTTATTGGTGCAACCACACGAAAGCCTACAGAAATTCCCGAGGCAGTACGCTCAAGGTGTGTAGAGATTTTCTTTAATCCGCTATCACGCGATGATATTAACACTATACTCAAGAACGCTTCAAGAAAACTATGCCTTTTTGTTGACAGTTCCATTTTAAAATATATTTCCGAGTATGCATCAAATGGCAGAGAGGCAATTAAGATACTACAGACACTTTGCTCTGTTACCAAACTCGAGAACAGAGAAAGAGTTCTTATGTCCGACGCCGAGTGGGTTATAAACTCGGGGCATTATAAAAAACAGAGTTCAAAATACCTGAAGGATAACGAAAAAATAATCGACATATCTCTCATAAAACCAAAAAAGTAGTTGAAATATATCAAATAATGTGGTAGAATGTATAGGATGTAAATTATGAGAGGAAGATTAAAATATGAGTACAAATACAGTCGTGTTGCCTGTTCTGGCAGTACGAGGAATTGTTTTGTTTCCCGATACAACCATAAATTTTGATATAGGAAGAGAAATTTCAATTAAAGCTCTGCAAGCATCATCTGAAAATGAGACAGAGATTTTTATTGTTTCGCAAACAGACGCCGAAAACGAGGAAGTAAGCGAGGATAATCTTTGCAAAGTCGGAACTGTTGCGGTGATAAAGCAGGTTATGAACAAACCAGGCAACCTCATAAGAGTTGCAGTCAAGGGCATAAGACGTGCAAAATTAGGCGACATTGTTTCTAAGAAACCATATATAGAGGCACAAGTCCTTGAATTTGATGAGTTTTTTGACGGAGACAGATACATGCAAAGTGCATATGTAAGACGTTTAAAAAGCTCTTATGAACAATATTTTTCGGAGAATATGCAAGGTACTGTTGAACGCTATGCAAATATAATGACACAAAGCTCACTACCTGATATAACAAATCTGATATCAACAGAAATTGATGCAGACTTTAAAATAAAGCAACAATTACTTGAGGAAGCTGACCTTGCTATAAGAGCAGAATTACTTATAATTGCTCTTGAGGATTTAATTAAAGTCAATAATTGCGAACGTGAAATTGATACTAAGGTCAAAAAAAGTATAGACAAAAATCAAAGAGAATATTATCTTCGTGAGCAATTAAAGGTTATTCATGAAGAGCTTGGAGATAAAGAGAATATTGACGACGACGCAGAAGAATTCAAAACAAAAATTGAGGAGCTTATTGATAACGAAGTATCAAAAGAAAAGCTTCTAAAGGACGTAGCAAGATATTCAAGAATGGCACCATCATCACCCGAGAGCTCAGTGCTGCGAAACTATCTCGAAACAGTGCTTGGTCTGCCATGGAAGAAAATGTCAGACGAAATTACGGACATTGCACATGCAAGAGAAATATTGGATAATGACCACTATGGCCTTGAAAAAGTAAAAGAAAGAGTTTTAGAATACCTGTGCATACGTCAGCTCACAAAGGGCAAAAACAGTTCAATAATATGCCTTTGCGGACCTCCCGGAGTTGGTAAAACCTCCGTGGCAAAGTCCGTTGCACGGGCACTTAACAGAAATTTTGTAAGAATATCTCTTGGCGGTATACATGATGAATCG
>JAZNPJ010000009.1:0-3732 GCA_045589635.1 Clostridia bacterium | reverse complement strand
AACAATTTAGACAATATATCAATAGATGCTGGAAATAACATAGAAGTATCTTGTGAAGTTGAACTTCCAAATATAGATGTAAATAATGTTAAAGCAGAAGTATATTATGGTAAAATATTTCTTATAATTTAGTATGGTGGTTGTATTATACTAATAATGAGGGAGGAATTTAATATGTCATACGCAAAGCGAGTATTAGAAGATTTAAAGAAAAAGAATCCGAATGAGCCTGAGTTTATTCAAGCTGCGACAGAGATTCTTGAATCATTGGAGCCTGTTTTAGAAAAGCATCCTGAATATGAAAAGGCTGCTCTTTTAGAGAGAATGGTTGAGCCTGAGAGACAGATAATGTTCAGAGTTCCCTGGGTAGATGATAATGGTAATGTACAGGTAAACAGAGGCTACAGAGTACAGTTTAACAGTGCGATAGGTCCATACAAGGGCGGTATAAGACTTCATCCGTCAGTAAACTTGAGCATAATCAAATTCCTTGGTTTTGAGCAAACATTCAAAAATTCACTTACAACACTTCCTATGGGTGGCGGTAAAGGTGGTTCGGACTTTGACCCGAGCGGTAAATCAGACCGCGAAATTATGGCATTCTGCCAGAGCTTTATGACTGAGCTGTTCAGACACATTGGTGCAGATACAGATGTTCCTGCAGGTGATATTGGTACAGGTGCAAGAGAAATAGGATATATGTTCGGTCAGTATAAGAGATTAAAGAACTGCTATGAGGGTGTTCTTACAGGTAAGGGGCTTTCGTATGGCGGTTCACTAATCCGTCCTGAAGCAACAGGCTTTGGTGCGGTTTACTACACAGTAAAAATGCTTGAACATTTTGGCGATAGCATAAAGGGTAAGACTTTTGCTGTATCAGGCTTTGGTAATGTTGCATGGGGTACTGTTAAGAAGGTTAACGAGCTTGGCGGAAAGGTTGTTACAATATCGGGTCCTGACGGTTACATATATGATGAAGACGGCATAAGCACAAACGAAAAGATTGACTTCATGCTTGAAATGAGAGCATCAGGTCGCAACAGAGTTCAGGACTATGCAGATAAGTTTGGTGTTCCGTTCTATGCAGGTCAAAAACCATGGAGTGTTAAAGCAGATATTCTTATGCCATGTGCTACTCAGAATGAAGTAGATATGGAAGAAGCTAAGCAGATTGTTGCAAACGGTATTAAGTACTATGTAGAAGTATCAAATATGCCTACAACAAATGAAGCTGCAGCATACTTAAAGCAAAATGGTATAATAATTGCTCCTTCAAAGGCAGTTAATGCCGGCGGTGTTGCAGTATCAGGTTTAGAAATGAGCCAGAACTCAATGAGATATAGCTGGACTGCAGAAGAGGTTGACGAAAAGCTTAAGAGAATTATGTCTGATATATTCGACAGTTCAATAAAAGCTGCTAAAGAATGCGACTTGGGTGATGACCTTGTTGCAGGTGCTAACATTGCAGGCTTCTTAAAGGTTGCAGAGGCTATGATGGCACAAGGCGTTTGCTGATAAAATTACATATAAAAATGAGTCTCGCAAGAGACTCATTTTTTTGTTTGTAAATTCAACCTACAATTTTTTGTATAATACCGAATGCCAAAAGGGACATAATAAGCCCCGCAGTTAAAACACCGCCAAATATTGCAAGCAGACTTTTTCCTTTTTTTAATCCAAAAAGTACTGCTAAAAGACTTCCTGTCCATGCACCTGTTCCGGGCAGGGGAATGGCAACAAATAAAAACAGTCCCCAATATCCGTATTTCTCTATTTGTTCGGATTTTGACATTGCCTTCTCTTTTATCTTCTTTGGGATTTTCTCCAAATACTTAATTTTTTCCATAAGCTCAAAAATTTTTGTTATAAAAATAAGTATAAAGGGAATAGGGAGCATATTTCCCAAAACTGCTGCAATGTATGTGGGCGCAAAGGTTGTTTCCATAAAACCGGCTGCAAGGATAGAGCCGCGAAGCTCCAAAAGCGGTATCATAGAAACTAAAAATACAATAACTCCGCTTGATGTTTTGCCTGAGAGTGCTCCTACTATTGATTGTACAATTCCGTCCATTTTTCAAAATCCTTTCATCAATTTATAAATTTTATTGGTTTATTCAACACTGATATATCCACATCCTTGTATGCGCCGCCGAACTCCCCGTCTAAAGTCCATTTTATTTCGCTGTCGCAACAAATATGTGCATTTGATGCTTTTATCAAAATGAACTGGTCTGTTTCCTCTATTCCGCCATTTATAATTACGTTAAGAATTTCCTGTATCTGTAAAAGGGTAACAGGCTTTTTAACAAGAATGATTTCGAATAAACCATCTGTTAAATCTACAATGCTTTGTACATCTATAAGTTTAATGTCAAATCCGCCAAGACGTGTTGAATTCAGTATAAGTCCAAGTGAAAAATCTCCCTCTATGGTTTTGCCGTCGGTTGTCAGTGTTATATGATGCGATTCGATTTTGGTAAGCCTTTTTACTCCTTCCCATACATATGCTGCCTGACCGAAAATGTTTTTTGCCTCCTGAGGTGTATCATAAGACACATCTGTAAAAGCACCGAATGCAGCAACGTACGTAAAGTGTTTTTGGTTAAACAACCCTATATCGCATTCAAAGGTGTTTCCCTGGGCTATGTGTTTTGCGGCTTCTATTATATCGGTAGGAATTCCTCTGCTTGCAGCAAAATCGTTTGTTGTTCCTGAGGGAATATAACCTATGGGTTTTCGATTTTCATAATCGAAAGTCATCATTGCGCGGACTGCTTCGTTTAATGTACCATCACCGCCTGCGACTACAACAATGTCATATTCGTGTGCTTTATTTGTTATTGTTATATATGCATCGTCCTGGCATTGAGTGGGGTGGACTGTTACATCATAATCTGCTTTAGTAAAAATATCAATTATTTCGAATATATTATTTTTTATATTCGCTTTACCTGATGTGGGATTGAATATAAATAAAAGCTTTTTAAACATAAAATCCCTGACTTTCTGCTCACAAGGGTTGAAAATTACGCTGAATATGTGAGCGTATGCAGCATAAAATTGTGTTTTCTTTGTTTTTAATATATATCATTATTATACCCGTAAATTAAGTCTTCGTCAAGTAAAAAACAAAAAATTAACATTATATGTAAAAAACAACATATTGTGTGTCGCATTTAATATGAAAATATTTATATACAACGGGTATAATTTTCAGGCAAATTTATGACATTTTTCCATATTTAATCAGTAAATAAAAAAATTTTTGTAAAATTTAAAAAAATATAAAAAAACCCTTTACAAACTAAAAAAAATAGTGTATAATGAAATCAAAAGGCAAATAAAAACAAAAAAAGCCAAAAAAAACAAAAAGGAGATGGAAATATGTTTAAATCGGATTACGAAATCAAAAAAGAGATTTGCGAAATCGGAAAGAGAATATATAATGATGGATTTGTAGCTGCAAATGACGGTAATATATCCGTTAAGGTAGATGAGAATACATATTTCGCTACACCAACAGGCGTATCAAAGGGTTATATGACACCTGATATGATTTGTAAGGTAGACGGACAAGGCAATCTTAAAGAGCCATGCGGAAAATATAAGCCATCATCAGAATTCAAGATGCATCTTAAGGTGTATCAGGAAAGACCCGATGTAAATGCGGTTGTTCACGCACATCCTCCTATTGCTACTTCATTTGCAATAGCAGGTATTCCGCTTGATAAG
>JAZNPJ010000008.1:0-8127 GCA_045589635.1 Clostridia bacterium | reverse complement strand
CTTACCCTCTGTCCATAGTGTGAACATTCTCTCTGACCTTGGCGGGTGTACGTATCTTCTTGTTGTTTTTGTTCTTTGCCAGTTACTATCGTTATACCCATTCTCCTGAACTTTTGTAAAATGATCCATAATGATTCTCCTTTTTCGTGCCAAAAAGCAAACTGAAAATTATATATAATAGTGCGATTTTTTGCACTATTCGATTACATTATAACACAACATATTTTATTGTCAATACAATATTTCCAAATCGCACTTTATTACAAAAAACACTTATTTTAGTACAAAATAAGTAATATTTCATACCAATTCATCAAATAATCCGTCAACTGAACTTACGGGTCCTAAGGCAGTAATACACAACGTAGATCTATCATAAATTCTTTCTATAATTTTTGCCACGTCATCAGTTGTAACATTATCAATTTTAGACAGCATTTCGTCCTGTGTGTATATTGGTTTATTAAGCAAAAGAGAGCGCCCTGCACCCTGCATTCTCGCACTTGTGCTTTCGGCACTCAAAATATAACTGCCTTTTAACTGTCTTTTAGAGGCTTCAACCTCGTCTTTTGATAATTTTTGCGTTTTAACTCTGTTTATTTCTTCACAAACAAGAGAGCAGACATTTTTAAGATTATCGACATTCATTGCGGCGGAAACATCAAATGTTCCGCAATCTATATATGCACAATGCCCCGCACCTATCGAATATACAAGTCCGTACTTTTCGCGTATATTCTGAAATAGTCTTGACGACATACCGCTGCCAAAAATATTATTAAATACAAGCAGTGCCATTACCGACTCGTCGTAGACATCAATTCCGTTAAACGATGTAACTATTTGCACCTGTTCTGCATCTTTTTCTCTTACTATGTTTTTGGGGACATAAAAACACTTTTCCATATGCGGTGCTTTATCTATAAGTTTTTGTGTCCCAAAATACATCTGCGCCATATCAAAAAAGCTCTCGTCATAGTTTCCCGCAACAGATATTATAATATTTTTTGATGTATAATGTGTTTTTATATAATCCCGCATTATATCGGAGTTTATGTTAGCTAAGCTTTCTTTAGTACCCAAAACAGTTCTGCCAAGCGGTGTATCGCCCCATACCGCCTCTGAGGCAAGGTCAAAAACCAAGTCCTCAGGGCTATCCTCGTACATACCTATTTCTTCGTATATAACATTTCTTTCAAGCTCTATATCCTCGTTTTTTAACAATGAGGAAAACAACATATCCGAAAGCACGTCCATTGCAAGAGGCGCATGAGCATCAAGTGTTTTTGTGTAAAAACACGTATATTCACGTGCAGTAAATGCATTTATCATTCCGCCTACCGAGTCTATGGTATATGCAATATCCTTTGCACTTCTCTTTTGTGTCCCCTTAAAAAGCATATGCTCTATAAAATGCGATATGCCGTTTATGTTTTTATCCTCATGTCTTGAGCCATTCCCTATCCACACACCTATAGATACAGACCGTAAATGCGGAATTTTTTCTGCAATTATTCTTATTCCGTTATCAAGCGTTTTATATTCGTACATAATATCTCCATTCTTTTATTTGTTCCACTGCTAATTATAACAACTATTTATTTAAAAGTCAACCGCGAATACATTGCTTTTTATCATAAACGTATTGACGTATTTGTTATTTTTTGTTATAATATATAATGGATTGTAAAGACTAAAAATAAATTTCTTAAATATACTATATGTAGAAAGGACTGATTTTCTATGATTTTAAAAACCGATGGTGGTTTAGGGGACGTTACCGTAGCAAACTCCGTTGTGGCACAAATTGCAGGAGAGGCGGCATCAAGGTGCTACGGGGTTGTTGGTATGGCCTCAAAAAACAAAACAGACGGTATTGTAAGTCTTCTTATGCCCGATACAATGTCAAAAGGCATCAATGTTAATGTTGTTGATGGCGGAATTGTTGTTGAATTGCACATTATCGTTGAATACGGTGTAAATATAAATACCATCTGCAAAAGCATAGTAAATCGTGTACGCTATACTATTGAACAAGCTGTAGGCTTAAAAGTTACAAGAGCAGATGTCAAGGTGGAAGGCGTAAGGGTGGACTAATGAACAAATTAAATGGATTAGATTTTGCCAAGATGATAATATCGGGCGCAAATAATCTATATAACAACAAAACAAGAGTTGACGAATTAAACGTATTCCCCGTCCCCGACGGTGATACGGGAACAAACATGTCGCTTACAATGATGGCAATGTCTTCGGAATTGCAGACAAAGACTGATATCTCTCTTACAAAAACCGCTGATGCTATGGCATTTTCCACACTTCGCGGCGCAAGAGGAAATTCGGGTGTTATTTTGTCGCAATTTTTCAGAGGAATTTCGAAAAGTCTAAAAGGCAAGACAGAATGCAGTGCCAAAGATATAGCCGACGCACTTATGTCAGGCTCAGATGCCGCATACAAAGCTGTAATGAAGCCGACTGAGGGAACAATTCTTACTGTTGCACGCGAGGCTGCAACGGGCGCACAAATGAGCGCCAATGAACATGATGATATTTTATCAGTCTTTGACGGTGCCCTTTCACGCGGCTCAAAAGCACTTGCTCACACTCCCGAGCTTTTGCCGACACTAAAAAAAGCCGGTGTTGTAGATGCAGGCGGTCAGGGTTGGATATACGTTTTAGAGGGTGCTTTTCACTTTCTTAAAAACGGTGAGCTTATACAAAAAAATGATGGCAGCGAAACTAAAGCCCCCGTTGTTGTAAAGCCCGAGACAAATGTTAAAGAGGAAGAAATAAAGTTTAAATATTGTACCGAGTTCATTATAGAAAAATATGAAAGCGGCACAGAAGTGGAAGATTTCCGCAATGCCATTTCACCAAAGGGTGATTGTATGCTTGTGATTGATGATGAGGATGTGGTAAAGGTACATATCCACACCAATAATCCAGGATTTGTTCTCGAAGAAGCAGTAAAGCTTGGCGAAATGATAAATCTTAAAATAGATAATATGAAGCACCAGCACAAATCCATTATTGAGGATAAGCTTCCGCCAAGAGTTGTAAAGGTAGAAGTTAAGGATTCAAAAAAATCATCTTCGAAAAAAGCAAGTGAACAACCATTAAAAGAATATGGCTTTGCGTCAGTTTCTTGCGGAAAGGGCTTTAGTGCAATCCTAAAGGATTTAGGGGTAGATAAAATAATAGAGGGCGGTCAGACAATGAATCCGTCAACTGATGATATCTTAAAGGCAGTAAAACGCATAAAAGCAAAAACTGTTTTTGTATTCCCCAACAACAAAAATATTATTATGGCGGCACAACAGGTTAATGAGCTTGTTTCGGATAAAAAGGTTATAGTAATTCCTACTCTTAATTTACCTCAGTGTATCAGTGCCATGATTGAATTTAATGCACAAAAATCACCTGAGGATAACGAAAAGGCAATGAACAAGGCTATGACACGTGTTGAGGTATCGCAAATTACCTATGCAGTAAGAGATACCGAAATAGACAGTCTCGAAATCCATAAGGACGATATACTGGGTATTAAAGGCTCAGACATAACTATCGTGGGAAAAGATACCGAAAAGGTTGCCAGAGATTTGGTTGATTCTATGGTAAATGATGATACCGAAATAATAACCGTTTACTATGGTAAAGATACAAAAAAATCAAAAGCGGAGGATTTGGCAAAGTATCTCGAAGAAAAATACGAAGATGACGAAATAGAGGTTATGCTCAAAAACGGAGGTCAGAGTGTTTATTATTATATCATAGGAATAGAATAATGGATATAAAATATTTAAAGGGTGTGGGCGAAAAGAGAGCCGAGCTTTTTAATAAAAAAGGCATATACACGGTTGATGATTTATTATATCTCTTTCCCCGTGCCCACGAGGACAGAACGGTATTAAAAAAAATAAATGAATGTATTGACGGAGAAACAGTGTGCTTATGTATCACTGTTTTTTCGCCTGTTCAAGACAGATACATACGAAAAAATATGCTTATTTCGACTATGATTGCGCACGACGAAACAGGCCGGATAACCGCTCTTTGGTATAATAACAGATTTTTATCAGATAAGCTTGTACCAGGTGAAAAATATATTCTCTACGGCAAGATTGCTACAAGGCTTGGTAAAAAAGAGATAATAAATCCAATATTCGAAAAAACAGACCAACTTCATTTTACAGGCAAAATAATACCCATCTATCCGCTTACGGGCAATCTTACCCAGAAAATAGTACAGTTAACAATGGAAAAGGCACTTGAGGCAAAGGGTAAAATAGAGGAATATATTCCAACCGATATCCGTGAGAAATATAAAATAGCCGAAATAAATTATGCTATGAAAAACATTCACTTTCCCGAGGACTTTAACAGCTACAACACTGCACGTGAGCGATTTGTCTTTGAGGAATTACTTGTATTGCAATTAGCTCTGTATAACCACAAAACAGAAAATGTTTCAAAAGACGGCATGGTATTTTCAAATGTGGGAATTATACGTGATTTTACCGATACATTACCATTTGAACTGACTAATGCTCAAAAACGTACATTAAACGAAATTGCGGCAGATGTAAAAAGCGGCAAGGTTATGAACAGACTTGTTCAGGGCGATGTAGGAAGCGGTAAAACCGCAGTTGCGGCAGCGGCTATATATCTGTGTGTAAAAAACGGTGCTCAGGCTGCTATGATGGTGCCTACAGATATTCTTGCCTCGCAACACTTCGACACACTATCTTCATTCTTTAAGGGTATGGATATAGAAATTGTAAAGCTTTCGGGTACAATGAAAGCAAGTGAAAAGCGTGCTGCACTTAAAAAGATTGAAGATGGGGACGCTAAAGTTATTGTGGGAACACATGCACTTATTCAGGATAATGTGGTTTTTAAAAACCTCGGACTTGTTGTTGCAGATGAGCAACACCGTTTTGGCGTTGAGCAACGTGCAAAGCTTGCAGCCAAAGGACAAAACCCTCATATGCTTTTGATGTCTGCAACTCCAATACCACGAACCCTTGCACTCATCCTTTACGGAGACCTTGATGTAAGTGTTATAGACGAACTTCCGCCCGGCAGAAAGACTGTTAAAACATATGCGGTTGACGAGTCTATGCGTAGAAGAATATATACATTTGCCCAAAAAATGGTCAAGGAGGGTGCACAGGTATATATTGTGTGTCCCCTTGTTGAAGAAACCGAAAAAATCGACCTGCAAAATGCAGTAGATTTATCTAAAAAGCTATCAAAAGCTTTTCCGGATTTGAACATTGGTGTTGTTCACGGAAAAATGAAGCAAAAAGAAAAGGATACTGTTATGAATAGCTTTATGGAGGGTAAAACAGATATTTTAGTATCCACTACTGTAATAGAGGTTGGTGTTAATGTCCCCAATGCAAGTGTGATGATTATAGAGAACGCAGAAAGATTTGGTCTTTCGCAATTACACCAGCTAAGAGGACGTGTAGGAAGAGGCAACACACAGTCATATTGCATATTGTTTAATCAGGGTCTTGGAGACGTGGCAAAAAAGAGAATGGAAACAATGACAATCTCAAATGACGGTTTTTATATAAGCGAGCAGGATTTAAAGCTAAGAGGTCCGGGCGATTTTTTTGGTACACGTCAACATGGTTTACCTGAAATGAAAATTGCAAACTTGTTTGATGATCGGGACATCCTAAAGCTTGCACAACAAGCCGCCGCCGATATAATGGCAGAAGATAAGTACCTTGTAGGTAGCAAGTACAGATTACTAAAGACAAGGTGCGATAAGATACTCAGTTCAAACATCGCAATGAACTAACATAAGGAGAAAATAATTATGATAAAACTATGTATATTCGACCTCGACGGAACTCTTGCAGATTCATTGGGCACTATTGCGTATTTTTGCAATTTTGCTCTTAATGCGGTTGGTCTTGGTCCGATAGATGAGGAGAAGTATAAATATCTTGTGGGTGATGGAAGAAATACACTTATTCACCGTATACTCCAATATCACAATGCAGATACGCCTGAAATGTTCGAAAAAACAAGAACTATATACGACAGAGCATACGAGGCTGACCCACTTGGAAAAACCACTCCGTTTGACGGAATTGTTGGGGTTTTGGAGAGCTTAAAGGCGCAAAACATCCTTCTTGCAGTTTGCTCTAATAAACCCGACAATGTTGTGTGCGATATTGTAGATAAGCTTTTTGATGATACGTTTGGTTTTGTTACAGGCTTAAAAGAAGGGCAAAACAAAAAACCCTCACCCGACACTGCCATAGAAATTGCAAAAACCTTAGGAGTTTTACCCCACGAGTGTCTTTTTATAGGCGATACAAATGTTGATATTTTAACATCCAAAAATGCGAAAATGCACTCCTGCGGTGTTTTATGGGGTTTTCGCGACCTTGATGAGCTTAAAGAGGCAGGCGCAGATTTTATTATATCTCAACCACGCGAAATTTTAAATATAGTAAATGGAGACTGATTATGAGAGCAAGCGGTATTTTAATGCATATATCCTCTCTTCCCTCAAAATATGGTATAGGTACAATGGGTAAGGAGGCATACGATTTTGTTGATTTTTTAGTTAAATCAAAGCAAACCTATTGGCAAATACTACCTCTTTCCCCTACAAGCTACGGAGATTCACCATATCAGTCGTTTTCCACTCATGCAGGAAATCCGTATTTTATTGACCTTGACATTCTCTGCGAGGAGGGGCTTTTAGAGCAATCGGAAATTGATTCGGTAAAGTGGGATTTTGGCAAGGATGAGGTCGACTACTCAAATATATACTACTATCGTTTTGATATCTTAAAAAAGGCATATGAGCGTTTTCTAAAGACAGATCTTAGTGCCTTTAATCTGTTCTTAGAGGAAAATGAAATCTGGATTTCAAACTACGCGCTCTTTATGAGCATAAAATATGCCAACGAGGGTAAGTGCTGGCTTGAGTGGGATAATTCCCTTAAAATGCGCGACCCGCATTCTCTGTGGCTTTTTAAAACCGAGCACCAAAAAGATGTTGAATTCTGGGAGTTTTTACAGTTTAAATTTTTTGAACAGTGGCAAAAACTCAAAGCTTATGCAAACAAAAAAGGCATAAAAATAATAGGTGATATACCAATCTACGTAGCAATCGACAGTGCAGATGTGTGGGTGTCCCCTGACTTATTTGATTTAGATAAAAATCTTGTACCAAATGCGGTTGCAGGCTGTCCGCCCGATATTTTCTCGGACACCGGTCAGCTTTGGGGAAATCCTTTATATAATTGGGAAAGACACAAAGAGACTGATTATAATTGGTGGATAGAACGGCTCAGATTTTCCACAATTCTCTATGACATTGTAAGAATAGACCATTTTAAGGGTTTTGAAAGCTATTACACTATCCCCTACGGCAATAAAGATGCAATTATCGGAGAATGGAAAAAAGGTCCCGGTGCAGACTTCTTTAAATTTATAGAAAATAAGATTGGAAGGCTTCCGCTTATTGCAGAGGATTTGGGCTTTTTAACCGATGAGGTTATTGCAATGCTAAACGAGTGTGGCTTTCCGGGGATGCGTGTTTTAGAGTTTGCATTCGACTCTGATGATAATATATATCTCCCCCACAACCACGAAAAAAACTGTGTTGTATATGTAGGTACTCACGACAACAATACTATTCTTGGTTGGCTAAATGAGGCAGATGAAGAGTCCGTTAACTTTTGCAAAAAATATATAAATGCCGAAAATATGACCGAAAAAGAGCTTGTATGGGCACTTATAAAAACCGCATTTGCAAGCGTGGGCGACACGGTAATTATTCAAATGCAGGACTATTTGGAGCTTGGCACCGAGTCAAGAATGAACTTCCCCTCCACAATGGGTACTAACTGGAGATGGCGTATGAAGAAAGGTGCACTAAATAATGACCTTACTAAAAATATTGCGGATATAACACAAATATACGGTAGATATACAGAGCCTTAAATAAGGCTCTGCTTTTTTGTTCATAAACTTCTGGATTTTTTGTAAATATATTGTAATGTGGCGAATATCTTGACATTTTTACACAAATATTGTATTATATAATCAGGAGAATTTTGAAAAAATCTTTAAGGAGAAGCTTTGTGTATTACT
>JAZNPJ010000007.1:0-21994 GCA_045589635.1 Clostridia bacterium | reverse complement strand
TGACTTTATTATTTATCAGGGGTGAACGATATGTCAATCTGCATTGCTGGCTTAGATTTTAAAATCGAAATTGAAATGCAACCAGACCAGGATATGCCAAATAGACCCTACCGATGGAGACTACTCCGACAGGGCAAAGATAAGGCATGGGAGGATATCGGTCAAGGCTATGCCAAAAGTCCCGCCGCTGCTTTTTGTAAGGCTCAGAGCGCATATGAGACTTTTATTGCTCCAAGCAAAACTACTTGTACAAGCTGCCTTGGTACTGGATATGTACAAATCGCTCCTAATATCAGAGGTATCAAACGCTGTCCTGATTGTGACGGGAAGGGAGTTTTAGTGCTATGAGAATATATTTTGAAAACGGCAAGCTCAAAGATGACGTGCCTATTAATGGCTTTGTTTCGACTGTTGATGCTCAGTATGGGTATTCTGCAAACAAGAAAAAGTTGGATATATTAAAACAGTCTACCCCAAAATGCTCAGTTTACACTAATTCTCTGGTCTCACTTTCAAATACATACTGCTGGAACGACTCTTTAAAAGTGCCAGAACTATATGTTAGAGCTGGTAAAGACAGAAAGTTTATTCGAGTAGACTATCTCACTACAAGAGAGCTGAGAGTCGGACATAATCTGATGAAATTATATATAGCTAAAGAATTTAATAAATTAAACTAAAAGAGAGGAATATATTATGAATTTAAAAGAATCATTTCGCTATCAGAATTTTCTCGAGTCGATGATGAGATTCGCAAGCGCAAGTATTCAAAATCGTGAACATTGTCTGGAAGTCACTAAGACCCATTGTCGCTCCAGAGTTAACCCCGACACTACAGACGTGACTGAGGTTGTGGAAATCGAGAGTTTCTTTTCTAACGACAGTGTGCTTGCTTTTATGAGATGGCTCGTCGACGAAAAAGAGAAACTTACGCAGGCAATTGGCGTTGCCAAGGCCTCTATCGACTTTGATATAGATGCTGCGATTGAAACAAACAAGTTTCGTCAGAGCGTAAACAACGCAATAAGAAGTATGCTTCGTTGCTCGCCGTATAAAAGAACTGAACAGGGTCGCGACTATAAATTTAATAACGAAGGCAACCAGATGGCTTACATATACGAAATTGAGGTCATCGCTGAAGATGCTTATGACAGAGATGATGCAAAAGCAATTATGCGTTCTATGATTTCAAATGCAGATAAGGTGTCTGCGGATATTGATGCTGCAATGATTAATACAAAGGTTGATTATACTCCTGTTTTTGATGTGAACGAGACCTTCGAAGATGTTATGGCCGAGTTTATAAAAAATCTCCCGGTACCCCAGGAATAAAAATCCTTGTCGGCTTTTGATTTAAAACAGAAGTTTTGAAACGTTATTTTGATTCAATACATTACGGTGTAAAACCGTGATGAAAATTTTTACCGTCTTAAAAACGGCCAATCTGATGTATGATAAATATTAGTTACTAATGCTTGTTATAATTTCAGATACTTAGTGAGTCCACCCTCTGGGCTTATCAATAATAGAAAAAGTTTGGGTCGCGAGTCGTTGCGCAAGTCATAAAGCTCAAGTACCTTATGCAATATTCAATAGTCCACTACCCTTGCCGAGTACAACAACACATCACCATCACACCAATACAGTCTCGGCTCCATAACGACTGGTTTGCATAAAATAAACCGCTATTTTAATTAACAGAACAACGGGAGATTGCTCCCTTTTTAAATAAATGAAAGTAAATGCCTTTTTGACATTTTTATCGTTTTCGTTTGAATCAAATAATAGTCTCGGATTTCTGTTTTAAATCAAAAGCCGACATTAACAATTATTAGATTAATTATCTCGACAGTCAATAAGCCGCCTCTAACCCAGACGGCTTATTTTCTTTCTTGTATGCAGATATGGTGTTAGCGGTAGCACACCTGCCTTCCAAGCAGGTAGGGCGAGTTCGAGTCTCGTTATCTGCTCCATTATATAAAGAAAGGGTGATATAGGATGGTATATGTAACTGGCGATTGCCATGCTGACTGGGGAAAATTTTCAACTTCTTGCTTTCCAGAACAAAAAGAAATGACAAGAGACGACTTTGTGATTGTTTGTGGAGATTTTGGAATATGGCATAGCAATAAAACTGAAAAATGGTGGTTTCAATGGCTTGAAGACAAACCCTTTACATTGTTGTTTGTAGATGGGAACCACGAAAATTTTGACCGATTATATAGCAATGAATTTCCTATCGTTAATTTTCATGGTGGCAAAGCACATCAGATTTGCGAAAACGTATTCCATTTAATGAGGGGGTATGTATTCGATTTGTGTGGTAAAAAGTTCTTTGCCTTTGGAGGGGCAAGTAGCCATGATATTGATGACGGCATACTCGACAGAGAAGATTTTGTAGATGACAATGACTTTATGGATACATATCGCAAATGGCAAGTACAGGGCAAAATGTTCAGAGTAAACCATATATCTTGGTGGAAGGAAGAAATGCCTTCTGATGAAGAGATGGAGTTCGGTTTAAGAACTCTTAAAGAAAACGGAAACAAGGTTGACTATATTATCAGTCACTGTGCTCCCCAAGAGGCCGCTGCGGTGATATCTCACGGTGGATATAAAAAAGACAAGCTTACGATGTATTTCAACGAAATTGCTCATAGTGTCGACTTTACCAAATGGCTCTTTGGTCACTACCATGATAATCGAAATGTATTACAGAAATACATTCTTCTGTACGAACAAATACTCCGAATCGTCTAAAGAGGTGTAAGAATGAAGAGAGTTTTAAATAAAGAACAAATGAGAATGCCCTCTGAAAGTTTAAACAGGTTTTTAGTAATTGACGATAACAAAAAAATCGGTTCATATAGTTACCTTGCCTGTGCAATTATATGTGTAGCGGCTGATGACTACAGAATGGCATTAAGAGATAATAATACTCCGTTAATCAAAGAGGTCGAGAGTTTCTTTAACTCTGATTGGTTCAAGCTTTTAAGTGATGTCAACCCTTTATATCTAATACAATCTCTTAAGCGCGAGTATGCAGAAAAGAGGTGTGCCTGTTGAATGTTAAAATTTCTCCAGGCAATAGCAAACTTGGGAGCATTCCAAGCATATCACTCCCCTCTGGTTTAACTTGTAGAAACGATTGCGAATGCAGTAAAAAGTGTTATGCTAAGAAACTCGAGCGTATGAGACCATCAGTAAGAGATGCTTACAAACATAACTATGATATACTTAATAACGATTCAGATACATATTGGAGAGAAGTCGAGGCGTCGATAATGATGTCTCGATTTTTTCGTTTTCATGTGTCGGGAGATATACCTGATAATGTATATTTTGCTCACATGGTTGAGATTGCCCAACGCAATCCGCACTGTGAGATACTATGTTTTACAAAAAGGTATAACCTCGTAAACGACTTCCTCGATTTTGGTGGTACTCTCCCCTCAAACCTACATATTATATTCAGCGGATGGCACGACATCCAAATGGAAAATCCGCATAATCTGCCAGAAGCCCACGTTAGATACAGGGATGGTACGACCACGGCAAGAGAAGACGCTGTGAAATGTAATGGAAACTGTACAGAGTGCGCCATAACAGATGGTGGATGTTGGGCATTAAAAAATAATGAACAGGTGGTTTTCGATGAGCACTAATAGAATTAACACTTATAGAGAAAAGCATAGAAGATGCAAAACCTGCATCCATGCAAAACAGGAAGGATGTTATAAATGGGTCTGTATGGCCAAAAACGAATGTTTTGATGGTAAATTAAACAAAACGACAATTAAGGGTATTTGGTGTGAGATTTATTCTCCCAGACCTTTTGAAAATAATTAACGAGGTGTTTTTATGAATAGAGAGCAAAAGAGAGCCCTCGAAAAGAAGGCCCGAAAGAACGGAATGAACAAAGAACTTGCTAAGACCTTTGCGGAAATCGCAAGTGGAACAGGCAACAATTCCCCTCGCCAAGATATTTCCGAAGGTGATAAAATACAGTTGAATGTCGAGTTGATTAAGTCTCGTAAAAACTACGATAGAATGAACCCTAAATACAAAGAATTTGTTGAGTCGAGTGAGGGTCAAATATTTACCGCTCATGTAGAAAGGGCTCATATGATTAGCCTCGCCGAAGAACCTGCGTGGTTGTTCTGGAGTGGAGATTTAACAAAGATTGCCGAAACTGAAACAGACGAACCAGAACAGGAGAGCGTTAATGGTTAAAAACGACTCATTGGGAAATAGAATGAAAGGTTACGAAAATATATCTCGTAATTATCTAACTCGTCGAGTTCCCGTGATTATACGCATAGACGGTAAGGCATTTCACACATTCACAAAAGGAATGAAGAAGCCGTTTGACCGTATTTTAATGAGTACAATGCAACTCACAACAGAACATCTGTGTAAAAACATACAGGGCTGCGTTTTAGGTTATACTCAGTCTGATGAAATCACATTGGTTTTAACCGATTATGCCAAAATAACAACCGACGCATGGTTTGGGTATAACATTCAAAAAATAGCAAGTATCTCTGCAAGCATGGCCACAGTATTTTTTAATAGAATTTTTCTTGAAAATATAGAAGCCGCAGCATATGCAGGTGGATTTTTTGACAACGAAGATGAATATCAAAAATACAGAGCAAAGGTTTTCGGTGCGATGTTTGATGCAAGAGCATTCACCGTTCCAAAAGAAGAAGTGTGTAATTGCCTAATATGGCGCCAACAAGACGCCACAAGAAACAGCATTGAGTCTGTAGGACAGGCATACTTCAGTGCAAAAGAGCTACATAAAAAATCGTGTAACAAAATACAAGATATGCTTTGGAAGAAAAAGGGAGTTAACTGGAATGACTTTCCTTCAGACTGCAAACGCGGCGCAGCGTGTTACCGCGTAGAAGAAAGTTCAGAAATGCCCAATCCTCATACAGGAGAGACTTCCATGGTAACACGTCGTCGCTGGATAACAGATTGCGATATTCCCATCTTCACGCAAAATAGAGAGTTTATTGAGAAATGGCTCTAATAAAGAGGCAAGTTATGGAAAATTTTGAAACCTACTCATCAGTATCCGAAATTAAAAACGCTGTCTTGTTTAAATATCACATGAATATTAAGTTTTGGTATCAAATATTGGGTGAGATATTTGAAAAATCTGAGGGTTTTACAAAACCAGCCGAGATTATAACAAGACTCGACAGAGAACCTTGTACCATAAGATGGCACGAGGGATGGCAGATAATATTCAAGTAGGAGTATAACTTAATGAACGAAACAATAATGAAGTTCTTTAATGACGATAAAACAGTTTTAACACTCCCAGTTCCATTGGGAACTACGATATATAGCGTTTCTTTAAAGTGCGGTGACTTCTGTCATTGGCAATCGAAAAACTTTCATTCCAAAAACACCGACGGGACTCTTAAATGTGATGTTAATAGCCCGTGCCACACAGTTAAGTGGCATGTATACAAAAATGTATTTACTTTATCGAATATAGAGTGGGTTTTAAATAATTACGGGCAGTGGGTTTTCGACAACAAAGTAGAGGCTGAAAGTAAGGCTGAATCCGTAATAAAACATAACAGAAAAACAATGTCAAATCTCGGTTTTATAATGACCGAAGAAGGATACGGTTTAATTAAAGAAAATAAGGTTAGGTAAACTAAATGACAACAAAAGAAATGATGATATTAAGGCTCGAGGGTCTGTCACTCAAACAAATAGGTGAAATGTGTGGTATTAGCAAGCAGGCGGTTCATAAAAGATTAGACAGATTTTATCGAGAAGAGATGAATGGTCGCATTCGTTGTAGGTTTGATATTGACGAAATAGTGTTTCGTGGCATTCACGAGTATTTCGAAAGCACACCTAAATTAACCCTCGAACAATTTTATAGAAGGCTTGGTATTAATTGCACTAAAGAGACTTTGAGAAGGTTTATAGTAGGTGAAAGCAATTCTAAACTAACAATACCCCAAATAAATAAAATATGCGAAGTTATAGGCAAACGCTATGAAGATGCATTCGCGGTACGAAAGGCATAAGATGAACCACGAATCAACAGGCAGCCTACAAGCAATATTGAATGACATTTTCAACGACCATTGCCTTAACAGCGTTTGCGCAGAATATTTTGAACCTCGAAATCCCGACTGTCAATTTTGTCTCGCAATGTTACTTATTCAAAAGGGTGTTACAATCTCAGCGCAAGAAAGTAACCTTAACAAAATTATTGATAAACAGAAGGCGGAAATTACAAGGCTTCAAAACTTATCAAGAAAACGTGGCGCAATAATTGGCGGTATATCTCGAAGGAAAGGGAGAAATTATTGAATAAGATAGAATTAACGTGGAATGTAATTCGCTATAATTTCAATCAAAACCAAATCAGTCACTTCAATGTTTTTGACCACGTAAGTTTTAAGGAAGACATTTTAAAAAAGTTCAAGAAACATTATAGCGATAAAGAAAAATTTATAGAAGAACTTCGCTCAAGTGCGATGTATTACTTCTGGTGTAAATCTGAATACGAAATCATCATTTCGCCGTGGCTTGGTAGTAAAGATGTTGAGAGAAAAATTGACATCTATTATCAGCTACGCCTCAACTGGGATGTATTCGCCGACTATGTTTGGAATACTTTGCTTAATCATTGTTAATCCATAGAAGGAGTAAAAAATTTATGATTATTTTAGTTGTTGAACCAAACAAAAATCCATATTTAAAACAGATAGATGGCAGTTTAAAATCTATGCAAGAGATTGTTGGTGGTCAAATTCAAGCCATATATCCTTTTGAGGACGAGGTCTCCCTTATATGTAACGAAGAAGGAAAACTGATTGGGTTACCCATTAACAGATTTTTAATGTATGACGGTATGGTCAAAGATATTGTCGTGGGCACATTCTTCCTGTGTGGTTGTCCATCAGATAGCGAATCTTTTGTCTCATTAACTGACAAACAACTAAAGATATTCACAGAAATGTTTTCATTGTAAGGAGATTCATGATGTACGGAGTAAAAGTTTATATAGAGCCTAAAGATATATTAAATAAGTTGAATGATGAAGATAAACAGAGGTTTAATCAATGCGTTTTTACAGATATCCGTAAATGTGTGGATGGAAGTGTGGAAATTGACTGCGTGTTATTCCATGACGACGAGAACACTATGTCTTCAGATAGGCAAAAAATAATCATAGATAAGTTCTGTGAAATAGGATTTCCACATGATGTCTCGCAGGAAGAACTACGAGGTGCTTATGAGAGTTCAAAACGCGGAAATTAAAATAACAATACCGATTCCTGTAGACCGGCCCGATAAGAACGGAACTATACACACCAAGGTTGCAATAGAAAACGCTATCGACAAACTTGGTAAGCAACAACTTCCGATTATTTTCAGGGATAACGATAAGTGTACCGATGGCTTGGTCGTAGGCTCGACCATCGGCACTCCCAAAGCAGAGTGGGATAACAAAACTCAGACATATAAAATGACAATAAACGGTCTTTTGTTTTACAGTGGTGCGGATATATTTGCTAATGATTCAAAGGACGGGATGGTCACCGACTTTGATTTCGCAAGCATCGGATTAACAGTTTAACAAGAGGTGTACTATGTTTTATGACTGTAATTACTGCCCGCAATTAAATATAACCGAAAAAGAACAAAATATATTAAAACTACAAGGCGAAGAAAAGTTTCACCTGTGTTGTAAATACGGAAAAAGATTATTCCATAGAAGTACAGAAAAGAATCATGACGGGCGTATATATCCGTGTTACGAATGCAGAACAGAGATGGACAATGAGGCGTGTTTATATGGAATTTAAAGTGTACGAACATGATGAATCTAAGTGTCATGCCCACAGAATAGAGAGCGGAGATAAACTGTATGCCTTTAACGAAGAACACGCAGAAAGTCTTGCCCAACTGTTACACACCTGTGGCTGTTCGACGAGCGTTGGTTATAATCACGAATCTAACGAGTGGAGTGTGTATATTCAATCAATTAACAATGATAATAAATACATTAAAATCACGAGAAACAAATTCAGTTTGTTGATGTTAAAAAGTTAAACCAAGGAGTGTAATTATGTTTAAAGCAAAGAAAGAAACTGTCAGAGAAGACAGTGGTGTAAGTGTTTATGAATTACAAGTTGAGAATGAAAAACTGAAGATTAAATCAGAAACTTTGCAGTTTAAACTTGACCAAGCAAATGAAAAATATTCTATTATTGAAAAACATTTAAGAGAAATTAAAGGCACAGATATTGAAAAGACTAGAGAAGAAAATGTTTCTTTAAAAAAGGAACTTGCTGACTTAAAGTTTAAAATAACTAACGACACCAAGAGCATTGAATTAGAAACCGAAAATAAGAAGTTAAAGTCACAAGTTGATATTCAGCAGTCAGAAAATGAACATCTCAAAGCGTTGCTTGATACATATAGAGCAATGCCAGATGTAAAAAATATGATTGATAACCTGTCCAGTTTGGCAGTACCCCATATAGACGAACTAAACGAATTTGCAAAAATGCTTTCCGATTCAAAGGTTACACAGTTGTGTGATGAACTATCTAAGACTAATGTTTCAATGAGAGAAATGCAAGACTATCTTGGTTATGTCTGTAGAAGAAGCACAACATATTAAGAATTAAAGAAATATCAATGAAACTATTTTTTTTGCAATAAAAAAAAAGAGGGTATCCACCCTCTAAAAATTTAGCCTATTGACACCTTGTAGATTATAACTACAAGCATAAAAACAACAAGCCAGTATACCGTCTTAGTAAAATCATCCATGGCAAAAACCTCCTTTTACTACGCTCTATTTGTAGTAAGGAGTATGGATAATGACGGCGAGGTGGATACCACTCTATAAATAATATACATCTTTTTGTGGTGGTTGTCAATATAAAAGGGGTATAAAAATGATATATACAAGCTATTTTGCAAAGCTAAAATCCTTACCAGACAATATCATACCAGTCTCAATCTGCGGAAAGGCACCCGACTGGTATGAAGGGGCACAATATAGAAAACTTGCACCTAAATTTGATTTCTTTATGAAGTGGAAGGAAAACCACGACAATGATTATTACATCAAACATTTTCAAGCAGAAGTGTTGGATAATTTAAGCGCTATCAGAACGCTGCACGAAATACATTTACTTCTTCCTTATGATATAAGAACAAAAATCACATCCTCGGTTTGGAGTAATGACGATTGGCATATCGCTTTAATTTGTTACGAAAAACCATCAGATTTTTGCCATAGGCATCTGGTTGCTAATTGGCTGAATAGTAACGGAGTGTGTTGTAAAGAGTGGGAAGTTACTTATTCTAAAGAAAACGGCGTAGAAAAAATAGAAAGATTTTAGTGAGAAACTATGACATACAAACAGATAAAGGCGAGAATTGACGCGCTCGATAAAAGAATTGCGTTTATGTATGAAGTTCAAAAAGAAAAACAAAATTCTGGCAATAGAGAAGCGGCAATCATTTGTGGCGATATTATTAACAACCTTTGCAGTTATAAAAAATATCTTATTTATGAAAAACAGTATGAAGTAGTCGACATCACAAAGACTAACAAAGCAGCCAAGTCCGCTCTTCGGTACGAATCTATGATTGGCGACTTCAGTAAAGACGGAAGAGACTTAAAACTCCAGACAGAAAAGGAGTTTTGTGAGGCTATGACTGAGCTCGCAGACGATTTAATCAGAAATGAGACAAGTATATGAAGGTATTACTAATTTTAGCAATAAAAGATTAGTTTGGTGAGGTAAAACATATGTCGGAACCTTTCTCTAAATCGATTGACCTCTTGAATGATATTAGCAAAAGAGAAAAAGATTATACAAACAGGTTTTTCTATTATTGCCCTATTTGTGATATAACCGTAGAGTATTATACATACGATGGTAGTTTAACACGCTGTATTCACTGTGGTCATCATATCTGCAGTGGTGAAACTCACATAAAGTAATTAATAGGAGATTATATAATGCTGTTTTTGTCCAAAGCGTCGCTGGAATATGCGGTTAAGATATGTATCGAGAAAGAAAAATATAAAGTCGGTATTTCGATAATGGAAAAAGAAAACGAAAATACTGCTCGCAACTTGATATTAGATATGATATCAGAAGCTGATTGTGTAGAAAAATCATTAGAAACCCTCTAAATTTTCGTATTTATTTTAAAAACAAAAGCGAACTTAGATTTATTCCCGCGGCAGAAAGTGCGCGTATGAACAGGCTTCATTTGTTAATTGCGGATAGAACTATTCCTCCAGAGTCCGAACTTCTTTTATTGATACCCAATAATAAGAAAAGAATGCTTGGTCTTCCTCTCACAAGAATCCCAAGCAAAAATAAAAGGCACACTAAGAACAAGAGAAAAAGTCAAGTATTCAAGTCACACTTTGATTTTGTGGATAAATGCATCGCCAAGGCTATAGCAGAAGAAATCGACAAGATGTTGGATGGGTTTGTTGATATAAAAAATCTAATGCTTGGTGAGCCTGACATATATAACTGGGAGATATTATGAGGATAAAAAAGAAAAGAAGAAAATACTTTCGCAAGTGTGGCATTTGCGGAAAACGTTACGAGCAATCGGAGATGCTTAGAACAGATTTTTCTCCTAATGGTTGGTTATGTACCGATTGTGGATTAGAGAAAACAGAAGATTTTGATTCGGAGGATTGGTGATAAAACATGAGTGTCGTAGCAGCAAAAGTGTATAATGATAAAATTATTATGGCTGCTGATTCTATTACGGTTAGAGGACTTTCAAAGCGTAATACTGGATTTACCAAAATAGCAGAGATAAACAATATGATTATCGGAGCTACAGGATACTGTGAAGAGACGAGTCTTTTGTATCATTATATGCAGACGCATAGACCTGCAGCTCCAACCGAGAAAGACGTATTAAACTTTATGGTTGAGTTTATGCAGTATAAACAGAACCTAATTCGTAGCGGAGATGTTGAAAATACATATCTATTAGTATATCAAGGGCACCTGTTCGAAATTGAGCATATGTTTGTACATGAAATATCTGACTATGCGGCTATAGGCGCAGGAATGGATTTTGCACAGGCAGCGCTTTACCTTGGACACGACCCGAAAGCCGCTGTAAAAGCAGCCTGTGAATTATGTTGTTTTGTGTGTGAGCCAATCGTTGAATATTCAATGAGGAAAAACGTATGATTCTTCCAGTTATTGTTCATCCAAAAAAAAGACATAGGAAGGTAACTCGTTGTGAAACTTTGGATTGATGATGTTAGGCCTGCACCTAAAGGATATATATGGTGTAAAAGTGTTAACGAAGCAAAGACGGTATTAAAAAACATCGACTGGAATAACACCGCTATGTATGACGGCACCAATTACAAAGAAATCGACCTTATTGATATCGACCACGATGCTGGTGACTTTGCTTATGATGGTGGCGATTATATCAAATTATTGGATTGGCTCGAGGAAGCCGGACGTAATTATCCGATTCGAATTCATTCGATGAACCCCGTTGGCGTAGCGAATATGCGAGCAATTATTCAGCGAAATGGATGGAGTGAAATTATATGACATCTGAAGAGATATACCAGCTATTTTCAAATACAAGATATGCCGATTGGTTTCAATATGACACAGCATCTACAAACGTCGGACGATATACCGACTGGCTATCTAACCAGACAACAACACAAACAGCACGCGAATTATTTTTACAGAATTTTCACGGAAACTGGGATTACTGTCCTGAGGAATACAAACCTGTTTATGTACATCGACCTTATGATGGACTTAAACAAATCATAGGTGTAGACCTATCAACAAAGCCACAAGAACTTGAATTCGACCTTGAAAATACACAGCTTGACGATTTCCTGCAATCGTTCAGCAGAAAGGAAGAGAGCTCAAGATGAATAAAGAACGACTATTGTCTATAATTAAAAAAGCTCCATACGGAGATGGTCATGTATTCGGAGATATAATGCTACCAGAAGTAATGGACTTGTTAGTCCAGCATATATCCGATTCTGTTGATTTTGCAATTGACGACAGACCTTTGGCAACAATGCTTAACTGCGATGTAAGATACAGACCGACGATGACAATGGACAGAACATGTGGTTTATGTGAAAATTTCGTTTTACATACAGATAAGTTTTGTGCATCGTGCGGTGCAGAGTTTTACACAGAATGAGGTGAGAATAATGGGTACATTTTTTATTTCAGACCTTCACTTTGGTCATAAAAATTGTCTTGCTTATGACAACAGAGAGTTTAAAAGCATAGAAGAACATGACGAGTTTTTGATACAAAAATGGAATGAGACTGTAGGAATACACGACGATGTTTGGATTCTTGGAGATATAAGCTGGTACCCCTCCACTAAAACAATTGAGATTTTCAGTAGACTCAACGGTATCAAACATTTATGTGTAGGAAACCACGACAAGAAGCTTCTCCGCAATCCAGATTTGAGAAAGTTGTTCGTGGAAATTGTCGACTACAAAGAAATCGAACTTGACGAAGGAAAGGGAATCGTTTTGTGCCACTACCCTATCCCCTGTTATAACAGACATTACTACGGATGGTATCATTTGTACGGTCATGTGCATACAAGTTTTGAGTGGAATATGATGAAGCAAATCCAATACGAAATGGAAGCTTTATATGACAAGCCGAGCAACATGTTTAACGTAGGGTGTATGGTTCCAGGCATGGATTACACACCGCGAACACTTGAAGAGATTATTACAATTTTCGACTCACGGAGGTCGTCATAATGTGGTTGATAATATCGTACGTGGTTGCGGCAATAATTTCGTTTGTTTTCTTTTTAAAATGGACAATCGAGGATATTAAGTTGGTAAACGCCGTATTTTCAAAGCGTTTGTTTACAGTGCCTGTCTGCAAGCTAATTGTATTTGCAATATTTTGGCCTATAACTTGGTTATATGTCATAATAAACCTATTTGTATAAACTTGTGTTTAACATATGTAATAAACAAGTTGAAAAATCAAAAGCCTAATAGAAAGTTGCACC
This sequence comes from Clostridia bacterium, assembly GCA_045589635.1. Classification (GTDB taxonomy): domain Bacteria; phylum Bacillota; class Clostridia; order UBA1381; family UBA1381; genus Ornithomonoglobus_A. The sequence goes on along the minus strand of JAZNPJ010000007.1, from coordinate 8,911 downwards.
CCAACCGTCTAACAGGGCTTTGATGAAATACTATAATGACTACCTTAGCCCAAATGAAAGGAGGAAACAAAATGATATATCTTGATAATGCTGCAACAACCCAGATATCCCCAGAGGTTCTCGAAGCAATGATGCCTTACCTCACCAATGATTTTGGAAATGCAGGAACACTTTATAGTCTTGGTAGAAAGGCCGCAGACGCAATATCCCACGCCAGGGAGCAGGTGGCCAATATGCTTAACTGTAATCCTGAACAAATAATTTTTACCTCTGGCGGAACTGAGGCAAATAATCTGGTTTTTTCTGGTTTACAGCCCTACTTAACGGAAATCAATAAAACTCATATTGTTACCTCGTCTATTGAACACGACTCGGTACTAAAAGCAGTACAAAAAATGTGCACCAAATCGGTCTTTGATGCAACATTTTTGAAGGTCACCAGACAGGGTAAGGTTCTTTCACAAAATGTTAAAAAGTCTATAACTAACTCGACTGGTCTCGTATCTGTTATGTCTGTAAACAACGAAACAGGAACTGCAAATCCAGTAAGTATTATCGGCGATATATGCAAAAAGAAAAAGGTTCTATTCCATACGGACTGTGTGCAAGCCGCAGGAACTAAAGAACTTAATGTTAATAAGATAGGCTGTGATTTTCTTTCTTTGTCCTCGCATAAAATTAACGGCCCGAAGGGTGTCGGGGTCTTATATGTAAAAGACAAGACAATACTAACCCCAACCATACACGGCGGAGCCGAGCAGGAGTTTGGCGTTCGTGGCGGAACTGAAAATGTTGCTGGAATCGTCGGGTTAGGCGAGGCGTGTGAAATTGCATCTAAAAATTTAGAAAAGAATATGCAACACATTTCTAAACTTAAGGAATTGTTTTATAATCGTCTTATAAAAGAGCTTGAGAAAAATAAACTCGCTGGAATTCTGCACATCAACGGTTCGCCCTCAGATAGCAAGATATTTAATATCAGATTTGATAAAGTCGATGGTCAGACTTTATTGCTTCTGCTTGATTCTAAGGGAGTGTTTATTTCGGCTGGGTCAGCATGCAGAAGTCACAACTCTGAACCGAGTCATGTACTTTTAAATATGGGGTTAACTCCTGACGAAGCAAGAGAGTCAGTAAGGTTTTCTTTTTCCCACAACCAATCTGAAGGCGAAGTCTTGGTGGCCGCTGCAGAAATTGGGAAAAGCGTCTCTTTATTAGCAAGGAGTCTAAATGGATAATATAAAATACCCCAAAAATGAGATTTGTTGGTTTCATTATTTTACCAGCAAACATATTTTGATGTTTTTAATGACAAGCAATAATTCAAGAGAATGGTATTATCTATATGAATTTAAAGATGGTAAGTTTGTTAAATTGGGAAGAGGAAAATCGCCGACAGAACTTGAGAATAAATTCGAGGTAGAGAAACAACTAAAAGCTTAACCTCTTGTAAAATATTATATATTATGATATAATTACATTATTAGAAAGGAAGTATCGTATGAACAAAAACGAGCTTTTTGACACCGAGTTCAACTGTGATGCAGAAGTCGAAGAGATGCTCGATGGACTTGTCTCTGCAATTGGAAAGCAAGCTGAATTAGATGATATGGAAACTCAGATGATAAATCCTTATCGCATCCAAGAAATATTATACACATATAAAGTTTTGAAATACCTCACAAAGGGCAGTAAGGCAAAAGTTACTTATGAATTACATAAACCATATAAAAGTATGGGGTATGTAAGTATTATGGGAACAAATCTTTCATTCAGTAATATGAAATGGTTTTTAAAGGCGGTTGAATTATCATCGAATTTTGAGGTTTATCCCAAAACTGATGGAACGGTTCAGATGAACTTCACTTTTCATGGTTTAACAAAAATAATAAGATAATAGGAGATTTACTATGAGCTTTGTAAAATGTTTTGATGTTATATCAATGGTTATTGAGGAAGCAACCAACCAGTTTTCCCCTTTGTGGGAGGTTGATAAAGACTCATGCGATATACTTAAACAGTATTGCTCGGTTATCGATTCACTCGCAGAGGAATTTAACGGTGAGTCATTTGATGTATCTATAGACGACATTAAAATGACCATAGGAATTACGCTGGAATGTCCGGATATTACAATAGAATCTGCAGCTCACAATTTCTATAAACTTGCGCAGCGTTCTAACTCTGTCTCCTTTTCGGTTTCAGAAGATGGTAATCTCAATGTGAAATTTGTTTTCCCGAGCGTATGGCGTAAGATTTAACGGGAGGAAATATGAATAATAAACGACGAGACCTGCTTAGGTTAGCAATCAGTTCTCTTGAACAGGCTTCGGAGTATATATCTCGAGCCTTAGACCAGGAACAAGATTGTCTTGACAATATGCCCGAGAACCTACAATATAGCGAAAGATACGAAAAAATGGAAAATATTATTTCTCATCTCGAAGAATCGATAGAAAGTATAGATGAGGCAAAAACCAGCGTAGAAGAAGCAATTTCTTAAAAGGAGTTTTTATATGTTGCTTGATTTATTTATAGCTCTATTTGGCGGATTATATTATGGCGGTAAATATGCCAGCGAAAAATCTAAACTCAAAGAATTTAATACTCAACAAGAAGCATGGTACCAACAAAAAGATAGACTTGAAATGCTCTATGCCGCGGATTACGCATTAGAAAAACAGACACGAGATTTTATATTGTGTAAAAACAATTTCAATGAAATACGAGAATTACTCTCATCAGATTTGGAGTACGCGCTTGGAAAAGACTGGGAAACGAATTTTTTTATGTTTCCTTATGATTTCAGCAGTCCAAGGCGAACAATCGGTACGCCCAATCTTTCCTATTGGGTTTATCACCTACTACTATCCAAAAAGGGTAAAATGGACATATTTAGAATGTCAAGTGGGTATGATATTTACCTTCCTGCTGAACAGGAATCCATACGATTTCTCCAATGTATTGAGAAAAATCTAATAGAGCAAGGAGTAGAAGGAATAACATTGGTTTACCAAGACGGTCAAGGGTTTGGGTTTCCGTCGGTTTTACCATCCGTTAACTGCCATTTTCCACACCGTAGATTATGGTAAAAATACTTACATTATTTTGTAGTTGACATCATTGGTGAATTATGTTATTATATTTACCTAAACCAAACAAATGTTTGCTCGGTGAATATAAAGATGGCCGCCCCACTCGACCAAAAGCAAGGCGGCTCGAAAGGACACGTTGTGGAATAACTACAATCTACAACGCATAAACACAGAACTGTATATACTACAGTCCAGAATAGGACGAATAACCACAAACATCCTACTCTAAATTGTAGTATATCATAAAGATTTTAAAAAATCAATGGAGGAATACTACAAAAGTGAAAAATTTATCAATTCGCGAATTTAGCGAGGTTTGCAGAACGCGAGGGTTAACCCGTTTCATTCTGACATCAGACAACCAAAGCAATTATTTAATTAACAACACACTAAAGTTAGATTTGATATTTGACGTAGCGTTAGTCGCTTTCAATCCAAATGTAATTTGTCTAAAAAATGCAAATGGATTAGTTTGCTTTGAAAGAGTTAAACACATCAGAATGAAAGCAGATAGCTCCCCTTTGGGAATTAAGTTCACTATTATTTGCGGAGATTTCTCATCTAACAACAACGATATTTCCTACACCATTTTTGGCAATTAAAAATTTTTCAAGTAAATTTTTAAATTGGGTTGACACAGCCGATTTTATATGTTATACTGACGTCGAAAAATAAACCAAACGACGAAAGGAGTAACATATGTACACCAGACAAAGCGAGAACAGACAGCCTCAAATCGGCGAAGTGTATTTGATGAATTTTGGCGGGCAAGGCAATGAACAAAAAGGCTGGAGACCTGGTATTGTTTTTCAAAATAATCTTGGAAACAAATATAGCCCTAACATAATCGCTCTTCCTCTAACATCATCTCTCAAGAAGTCTAATCAGCCAACTCACGTAGTTCTGCCTGCAAATGAAACTGGTCTCGCTAAAGACAGTATGGTGCTGTGTGAGAATCCAGAACGTATGTCAAAAGAACGCTTGGGTAGTTATCTGACCACTATCCCCGAGGAGTACATGGCAAAGGTTGCAGTCGCAAACCTTCTCGCAACATCAGCAATTTCTTTTATAGACCCAGACCTCTTACTTGTAGCTTGGCAAAAAGCTCTTTCACTTAATGCTTCTATAGCGTAATACATAAGGAGGTTTTCAAATGTATAACGAGAAATTAAAAATGCAATTTATATCAAACTATACGCATAGCGAGAATACGGCAAACCACTGCGCAACCATATTTAACGCCTTCTCAAAATTTGAAGAAGAATGGGGTGCAGATTTATGCACGAAAACAACAGAGGAGTTACAACCCGCGGTCGACTCTGTCGTTGGATTACGCTCAAGAACTCAATGGTCTCGACTCATAATTCTTAAAGACTATGTAAATTGGTGTATTGAAAATGATGTGCCTAATGCTTGCGACGGTATGTTAAATATTCAAACACAAACTACGGCATTAGATAAAATTAAGCAACAAACGCTCTCCAACCCTCTCCACCTACAAAGATATCTTGATAGTATCTGCGACGCCGAAAAAGAAGAAACTATTGATAACATTTACAGATGTTATTACTGGTTAGCATTTGGCGGTATATCCGAGGAAGATATTCTAAATGTCAAATGTAACGATGTTGATTTAGAAAATATGGTAGTTCGATATAAAACCACGGAAGTGCCTATTTATCGAGAGGCACTACCTGCTTTTAGGAATTGTATGTCACTTACTCAATTTGCATATAAACACCCAAACTATAATAAGATTATTTACAAAGATAGGGTGAGCGGAGATACCCTTATCCGTGGTTTGCGTAGTATGCCAACAGTTAAATCTATGCGTGTAGAATTATCAAGACGGTCAAAAACAAAACTTGAATGTGGCGCAACCGATTTGAAAATGAGCTACCTAAGAGTTTGGATTTCTGGGTTGTTTTTTAGAATGTACGAGAGAGAACAAGCAGGAATACCCGTTGATTTTTCTGCAGCCGCATCAAACTTTATGGAAGGTAAAACATACCAACTCAAAAGTGGCAGGAATACTCCCGACGCAAAGAAACGTCAGATTGCAAAAGACTACTTGAAAGACTACGAACGTTGGAAGTTAGCTTACAAAAAATAATAATTCTGAGTTGCCTGCGTCGCAGGCTTCTCTATACATATATCAAGTTAATTAAATAACCTGCAAAATATTGGGGTATAGCCTAACGGTAAGGCACAGGACTTTGACTCCTGCTTGTACTGGTTCGAGCCCAGTTACCCCAGCCACGCGAAAGCTTAATATAGATATTTTAAAAAGAAAGGAGCGATATTAATGGCAAAGAAAGCAGAACTCGACACCACAAAGACTGGTCTGGTTATTGCTAAAGACCGGAACGAGCGAGTAATCCAAAATTTCAACGCACTTCTAAACATTGAATCAAAGGAGTAATCAAATGTCATTAAATCTTATTCAAAAGCTTGCAAAAATCAGAGCGATATCAGACGTTGTTTCAAAAGAAAAGAAAGGTTATAACTACACCTATGCTGATATCACTACGATTTTGGCTAACATCACTGCCGGTATGAAAAAGTACGGCGTATCTCTTATCCCCTCTATCGTTCCAGGAACCACGGTTGTGGGTCAGAACGTTGTGGTGAACACAAAATTTGACAAAACCGGTAAGGCTTATGACAGCACTGCCACAGAAATGCTTGTAAGGGCCGATATGGTTTTCAAGTGGGTTAACGACGAAGACCCGGGTGACTTTATAGAGGTTCCCTGGATTGTAACTGGTTCACAAGCAGACCCCTCTCAGGCACTTGGCTCAGGACTGACTTATTGTACCAGATATTTTCTTTGCAACTACTTCCAGATTGCACAAGCAGACTCGGATGTAGATACATATCGTAGCAAACAAAAAGCAGCAGAAGTTTCGGAAGATAAGGCAATTGCAGAAGGTATCATCCAAAATTTTGATACAATCTTGAAGCAATATCTTGCTGACAATGCTGATAAAACAGATGATGTTAAAAAGTTTATCAAGAAATTCGCCAAAGACGCAAACTACTTTGCTATTAAAGACCCTGCACTTGCTTCAAAGTTGCTGGATGATTTCCAAAATATATATTTGAAAGGAGCGTGATAGATATGGGTTTTCGCTCAGGAAGTTTCGCTAAAGTATGGACGGTTGAGCCTAAGACCGATACAGCTACTACGGCCCGTATCTCAATTAGCAGAAAGAATAAACAAACTGGAGAATATGAACAAGAATTCTCTGGTTTCGTAAGTTTTGTTGGAACTGCCACCGCTAAAAAGGCTGCCTGCCTAAAAGAAGGAGATAGAATCAAACTTGGTGATGTAGATGTTACTACAAGTTTCAACAATGAAAAGAAAATTACATATACAAATTATAAGTGTTTTTCTTTTGATATTGAGGGTTCTGCACCAGCAGCACCCGTATCAGAACCTCAACCATCAGTTGATGATGGCGAAGTGAACGATGATAGACTTCCCTTCTAATTAAACAACTATGGGAAATATAAGTTATCGTCCTCTAATAGAGGATATGATATGGAGTTATAGTCGTATTGAATGTTTTGACGATTGTCCATATCGCTGGTATATGAAATATATCAGAGGCTATAAGGAGGCTCCGCAATTTTATAGCTCCTATGGTTCATTTATGCACAAATTAATTGAGAAGTTTTATCGCGGAGAGTTAACAAAGGATGAGATGCAAATTAGGTTTTTACTCGATTTTTCTCAGGAGGTAAGAGGGGTTCGTCCTCAAGATAAAACCGTTCAAAAATACATACAAGCTGGTATTAATTATTTAAGAAAATTTGAACCATTTCCTTTTAATATGATAGCGGTAGAGAAAAAAGTAAAATTTAATATTAATGGTAACTCTTTCGTTGGGTATATTGATTATCTCGGCGAAAAAGACGGAGAATACTATATTATAGATAACAAATCCAGAGATTTAAAGCCGAGAAGCAGACGTTCTAAGCCGACCGTCAAGGACAACGAATTGGACGAGATGCTAAAGCAGTTATATATATATTCCGAAGCAATCAGACAAGAGTATGGAAAATTTCCAAAAGCTCTTTGTTTTAACTGTTTTAAAACAAACACATTCATTGAAGAACCGTTTAATTATGAAGCTTACTTGAGAGCAATAGAATGGGCAAACGAAAGTATTGAAAAGATAAAAGATGAAGTAGAATTCCCTCCAAACAGAGAGTTCTTTAGTTGTTATTATATTTGCGGTTTAAGCGATGAATGTTGTTACTGGCAAATGAGGTGATGAAAATAATAAAAGCTGAAGATATAAATAGTATAGAAAGTGAATCTGGTATTATAGCCTCACTTATACATAATCCAGAATTATCTTTTTACTCAGAATACCTGCTTCCGAATCACTTTACGAATAAAGAAAATCGTTGTGTCTACACGGCAATATGTGATTTGGCGCGTAAAGGAATTACAACAATAGATGCTTATAATATTATTGAATGTTTAAATTCCTCAGAAGCTACCCGTAAGTACGCCGAAGAATTATCGGTGGATAAATTACAAGAACTTGTAGAGATGAGCGATGTTCTTGCCAGAGGAACCGTGGAAGAATATAAGATGTTAGTGTCCAATGTTATGGATGCTGCCTTTAGAAGGGATACATTTCAAAGGCTAAAGGAATGTCAAGGATTATGCTATGACCGTTCAGAAGAAAATGTCGAACAAAAAATATACAATATTATTGACGATGTAATGACAGAGTTTTCAACAGCTAACGAAGTTCCGCCATACAAAGACGTGGTTGATGATTGTTGGGAAGAAATAAAATCAAGACAAGGTAACGGATTTGCGGGTATCCCTTTTAAATTTAATGCACTTAATGAATACGCCACAATAGAACCAGGAGAACTTTTTATATTTGCTGCCGAAGCAAAACAAGGCAAGTCAATGATGCTTCTGAACTGTGCGATGGATTTATTAAAAAAAGACCTCGCCGTGTTATATTTAGACAGTGAGTTAAACACTCGACTTTTCACAGCCAGAGTTCTTGCGCATTTATCTGGGGTCGAGTATAAAAGGCTTACGTCTGGAAATTACAACGAGGAAGAAGCTCAAAGAATAGACGAAGCTCGTGAGTGGTTAAAAACGAGGAAGTTTACACACATATATATACCCATGTTTGACCAGCAAAGTATATACACGGCTGTAAAAAAGGTGAAGCATACTCAAGGGTTAGATGTTCTTATTGTGGATTACTTTAAAGGTTCTGGTGACGGAGACGCATTTGATTCTTATCAAGAACTTGGCAGATTCGTAGATATGGTGAAAAATCAGATTTGTGGAGAAATGGGTATATGTGGAGTAGGTGCGGCACAAGCCACTATTAACGGAAAAGTGGCCGACTCAGCCAAAATAGGACGAAATGCAAGCACGATTGCGTTAATTCAAGATAAGACACCCGAAGAGGTTGAGGCTGATGGGACAGAATGTGGTAACAAAAAGCTTAGAGTTATTTTAAACCGTAATGGTATGCAAATGGCTCAAGGAGAGTATATAGACCTGTTTTTTGACGGTAATCATATCATGTATTCCGAGGCAAAACAACACATTCCTCAGACCCCTTATTAAACAGTCAAGTCAATAAAATAATTTACAAGGAGAGACGGTAATATAGAACTCGAACAATTAATCAAATCCATCGATATTGTGGACTTTCTTTCTCAATTTGTTGAGCTTGAAGAAAAAAACGGAGAATGGTGGGGGCTTAGCTGTTTTAAAGAGGAAAAGACGCCGTCTTTCTCTGTAAGGAGCGAACCTCCAGTATTCT
>JAZNPJ010000006.1:0-7677 GCA_045589635.1 Clostridia bacterium | reverse complement strand
GGGTTGTTACCTGCGCCGATAAGTCCCATCATTTCAACGTGAGCAGGAACTGATGAAGAGCCTGCAAACTGAGCATCACTATGCATTCTGCCCATTGTATCTGTCATACCATAAGAAGCAGGACCTGCAGCCATATTATCTGGGTGAAGTGTACGTCCTGTACCGCCGCCTGATGCAACTGAGAAATACTTCTTACCCTGCTCGATACATTCCTTTTTGTATGTACCTGCAACGGGGTGCTGGAATCTTGTCGGGTTAGTTGAGTTACCAGTAATAGAAACGTCAACACCCTCCATGTGCATGATTGCAACGCCTTCACGAACATCGTCTGCGCCGTAGCATCTTACCTTTGCTCTTTCTCCGTTTGAGTATGCAGTCTCTGATACAACTGCTACCTTACCTGTGTGGTAGTCAAACTGAGTTTGTACATATGTAAATCCGTTAATTCTTGAAATAATCTTTGCAGCGTCTTTGCCAAGACCGTTAAGAATAACTCTTAGCGGCTCTTTACGTGCCTTGTTAGCTGAACGTGCAAGACCTATAGCACCCTCTGCAGCCGCAAATGATTCGTGGCCTGCTAAGAACGCAAAACACTTTGTTTCTTCTCTTAAAAGCATAGCGCCAAGATTACCGTGGCCTATACCAACCTTTCTGTCGTCTGCAACAGCGCCTGGGATACAGAATGACTGTAAGCCAAGACCTATCTTTTCCGCAGCGTCTGCAGCCTTTGTAACACCGTCTTTGATTGCAATAGCAGCACCTACAACGTATGCCCATGCAGCATTTTCAAAACAGATTGGTTGTATGCCTTTTACTATATTATACGCGTCAACGCCCTTTTCATCACAGATAGCCTTAGCTTCTTCGATTGATGAAATACCGTGCTTATTAAGCTCTGCGTTGATTTGGTCTATTCTTCTTTCATAGCTTTCAAACAATGCCATTATCGTCTACCTCCTTTAATTATTCGTTTCTTGGGTCGATAAGCTTAGCGGCGTCATCAACTCTTCCGTACTGACCGCTTGCCTTTGCCAATGCTTCGTTTGCGTCCATACCCTTTTTAATCATTTCCATCATTTTGCCAAGGTGTACGAACTTGTAGCCGATTATCTGGTCGTCATTATCAACTGCGATTTCGGTAATGTAACCCTCTGCCAATTCAAGATATCTTGGACCCTTTGCAAGAGTTGCATATGTTGTACCAACTTGTGATCTGAGTCCCTTACCCAAGTCCTCAAGACCTGCACCTACAGGAAGTCCGTCCTCTGAGAATGCAGTCTGTGTTCTTCCGTAAGCGATTTGTAAGAATAATTCTCTCATAGCTGTGTTAATAGCATCACAAACAAGGTCTGTATTTAGTGCCTCTAAAAGAGTTTTTCCGATAAGGATTTCTGATGCCATAGCAGCTGAGTGAGTCATACCGCTGCAGCCTACAGTTTCAACAAGAGCTTCCTGAATAATACCCTCTTTTACATTAAGAGTTAATTTACATGTACCCTGTTGAGGTGCACACCAGCCAATACCATGTGTAAGGCCCGAAATGTCTTTTACTTCTTTTACCTGTGTCCATTTTCCTTCTTGCGGAATTGGCGCAGGACCGTGATATGTACCCTTTGCTAAAGGACACATTTCTTCTACTTCACGTGAATATTTCATAATGATACTCCTTTCGTTAAGTGCGAAACATTCGCAATTCTAACATATAGTATACCACAAATTTTTTATAAGTGCAATGCTAAAAACTACAAAAATCACACTTTTTTTGGCAAAAAGATGTTGAAATATTATGAAAAATATTATATAATATGTATGTTGGAGAAATCCAACCAAGGGGTAAGACCAAAAAAAGTCTGCTGCGGACCGTCGGGGACGCCGGTCCCTACAAACGGATGAGAATTACATAATAACACCCCCGCGTATTGTAGGGCAGGGGCTTGCTCCTGCCGCAGACAAAAGGGGTATTTTAATTGAAAGGACCCATAAAAATGGCAAAATTTATATATAACAATCAGGCAATAAGCGTACCGTCTGATTTTATAAAAGATAAAATGAAAGACATAAACGGAGCGTTTGTAAAGGTGTATCTGTATGCACTTTACCTTGCTTCGACCGCCAAGGAATGTGATTTTGCACACATTGCCTCCGAGCTTGGTCTTTTGGAGAGTGAGGTTATTAAGGCTTTTGAGGCGCTTGACAGTGTTGGTGCACTTGTCTTTAACAATGACGAAATTTCGTTTAGTGTGCAGGGACAACCTCTTGAATTTTCAGAGGAAACACCTCAAAAACACAGTGCGGTTTCGGATATAAAACAGGCACTTGTGCAAAACACTGCACTTTCGGAGCTTTGTCTGGTTGCTGAGGCGACATATGGTAAAACTCTTTCCGATAACGAGCTCCAAATTCTTTACTGGCTACACGAGGAGCTTGGTCTTGGCGCAGAGGTAATACTTATGGTTATTGAATACTGTATTTCAATTAACAAGAGCAATATGAAGTACGTAGAGCGCGTGGCAATAACCTGGAAAGAAAACGGCATTGATACCATAGAAAAGGCTAACGAATATATAAATGCCGAAATTGAAAAGAAGACAGTGTTCTATAATATAAGAAAAACCTTTGGTATACTGGGAAGACCCCTTACAGAGCTTGAGGAGAAATATCTTGTTAAGTGGCACAGCGAATGGAATATGAGCGAGGCTATGATTTTGCTTGCATACAACTATTGCATAATGCAGACAAATAAGCTTTCGTATCAGTATATGGATACAATAATAAAGAATTGGTTTGACAGTAAAATTATGACTGTTGACGATGCAAAAGCACAAAAAGAAACGTATAAAGAGGGAAAAGCCCCCATGGTTTTTGATACAAAAAAAGAGCCTCTTAAAAGTGATAACGGTGAGTATGACAACCTTGCAGAACTGACGCAAAACAGTTAAAATTGTACAAGTTATCAACCCCACATAAAAACACTTGTCCACGTCAAAAAGCAAGGTATTATGTGGGTTTTTAAAAAAGTTATCCACTTTTTCCACGAATTTATCCACTATGTTGAAAAATTACAGGACACCCCAAAACACCGCATAAACACAAGGAATTTTGGGTGTTTAAAAAAATCTGGAAAAGTTATCCACCCCTTTTGTAACAGAAATGTTGCAAAGATGTTAGGAAACGACAAAAAGCCCGATATTATGAGAATTTTGTAAAATTACGAGTTATCCACACCCTGTTGATAACTCAGGAAAGGCACAAAAATGATTACTCCAAGACTAAGGTGTATAGTTGATTGCACAAGTGCTCATACTGTTGCAGACATAGGTTGCGACCATGCATATGTTCCCATTGCGCTAATTGAAGAGGGACGAGCAAAAAATGTTATTGCCTGCGACATAAACAAAGGCCCTGTTATGATTGCAGAGGAGAATATAAAAAAGCACAACAAGGAAGATTTTATTAAAACACGTATAGGTAACGGTCTTTCCCCCATAGAAGAGGGTGAGGCAGATACAATAATAATTGCGGGAATGGGCGGAGAGCTTATTTGTTCTATTTTAAATGACGATATAAAAAAGGCAAAAGCCGCAACACTTGTCTTACAACCTATGAACGACCAGAATGTTGTACGAAAATTTCTTATTGATAACGGATTTGAAATTATAGGCGAGGATATTGCCCTTGAGGGGTTTAAGGTTTATAATATAATTGTTGCAAAAAGCGGAGTTGGAAAAAGGTTTGAGAAGAAAATACACTACCATATTCCGCCATATTTAAAGGGACACAAAAATTATGGTGCATTGGCGGATAAAAAGAAAAGAGAATTTACAAAGGTTATCACGGGCATAGAAAAGGCACAAAATCCTGATTTAGAGAAATTGGGGGAATACAAAAGCCTGTTGGAGGAGTTAATAAATGAAGATACGTGATTTATTAAATAAAATAGAAGAGTTTGCGCCGCTATCCCTTGCATATGAGTGGGACAACTGCGGACTTATGTGCGGAAGCAAAGAGGATACCATAAGCGGTGTTTGTGTGTGCCTTGATGTGTCTTTGGAGGTAATTAAAAAGGTGGTGGAAAATGGATGTAACACAATTTTGTCGCACCATCCGTTTATCTTTGGTAAAATCAATAAGGTAGACACTTTCTCATATTTTGGAAAAATGCTAAAAGAGATTATAAAGAACGATATAAACGTTATAAGTATGCATACAAACATCGACAAGGCACAAGAAGGAATAAACCAAAGACTTGCAGATATATTATCGTTGAAAAACATAGAGGTACTGGAAAAGGACGCTCATAATCCCAATGCGGGGCTTGGCAGAGTGGGGACACTAAAGGAAAGTATAACCCTTGCGGAGTTTTGTGAGGTTGTTGCAAAAAAGCTTGATACAGACGTACGGGTTGTCGGAGATATGAATACGCAAATAACAAAGGTTGCAGTAGGCGGCGGAAGTTGCATAGAATTAGCTGAGCTTGCAATTATGAGAGGCTGTGATGTGTTTGTTACAGGGGACACAAAATATCACAATGCAATGGACGCGCAAAGAGATGGTCTTTGCATAGTTGATGCAGGTCATTATGCAACCGAAATATGTGTTGTGGATATTTTTAAAGAATTGTTAAAGGATTGCGATATAAAGGTTGTAGAGGAAAAAAACAAAGAAGTTTTTGTTGGGAGGCAATAAAATGAAACCACTAAAACAAAAGGTAAGCATAACATTAGATGAGGATATTATAGAAAAAACAAAAATTTTAGCAGAAGATTGCGACCGTTCCCTATCACAATATATAAATTTAGTTTTAAAAAATCACATAAAAGAAACAGAACAGAATAATTAAAAACAGGGAGAATCCGATTTTTCGGATAATCCCTGTTTTTTTGCAATTCAGACGTTCTTAACATTCTCCAAATTAGCATACGCCTGCAACAATCAATACCGTCTGCGTTTCCTCTTCCCATATAACTGCTGCGCCAAAGGCTTCTACAACTGCTCTTATAGGTAATAGTGTTCTTCCTTTTATAATGGTTGGTGCACAATCAAGTGTTATTTCTTCTTTTGTTATGGTATTATCAATAGGATTTATTGTTTCTTTTACCATTGTTTTAGAGTTTACCTTTAAAACAACCTTTACTACATCATCTTTTATTGTTATTTCTCTTGTTTTTTCGCTCCACTCTACCTTTTTTTCGAGAGTTTCCAGTACTATACGAACAGGTACAAGTACGCGGTTATCTTTAATGACGGGTGATTGGTCAGTAAAAGGAACTTCATAGTTTCCGTCTATATTGACTTTGACTTCCTTAGTTTCATCAAGTTTTATTTCTTCTTTTTCTTGTGTACCTGATGTGTCTACGCCAAGCTTTGATAAGCCATAGTCAAACATCTTTATTGAGTCTGTAAAACGTGCCTCGTTTGAATTTGAGGGAAGTGTTACAGTTATTACTCTTTTTGAGTCAATAGCGGCAGTGCCTGCCATACAGTAGCCTGAGGCGTCTGTCATACCATTTTTAAATCCGTCTGCGCCCTCGTAGTAGAAATCGGTAAACAGCTTATTAAGATTGTAATAGGTATTTCCGTGAAATTCTACCGACGCGCATTTTGTTCTTTCAAGAACCTCTGGATAGTCCTCTATCATCTTCTTTGTCATTTTGGCAATTTCACGGCAGGACATCATATTTTCCTTATCAACCTCAGGATTTAAACATACACCTGTACCATTATAGAAAACTGAGCCAATACCAATCTCTTTTGCTTTTTCGTTCATAAGCTTTACAAATTCGGTCTCGCTACCCGAGATAAGCTCGGCAACTGCAGTTACGCACGCGGCAGATGAGAATATAACAATCATATCAAGCATTTCGTCAACGGTGTATTCCTCGTCATAATGAAGATTAACCATCATTTTGTAGTTTTCGTTTCTTGATAAGTTATACACGTTTTCGCTTATTGGTACAATCGTTTCGGGAGTTATTTTTCCTGCCTTGATTTGGTCTAAAATAACATATACGGACATCATTTTTGCTATTGACGCGCATGCTTTTTGAGTATCGGCGTCAAATTCGTATAGGGTATTGCCTGTTTCAAAATCCATAATATATGCGCTTGCTGATGTCAATTCCTCGCCGTTTGGCAAAACTGCCTTTGGCTTTTTCTCTGATACGCTGATATCTGCGCGCTTATTATTGTCGCTCCATTTGATGTCATAAATATCACTAAGTGCATTTACTGCTATACACATATATCCGTTTACGTTGTAAATGTCTTTAATTTCGTACTCCTTTAAACCGTCGTTTAAGAATACCTTAACCTCGTTATTTTTTATAATAGAAAATGCCTTTTTGTTGTTCTTGTTCTTATAATAATCGGTAGGGATAGGAGTAGCCTTTTTGTTTTTGTTATATTTAATTGTGAGTTTTTTATCCTTGCCATTCCACGAAACATCAAAGCCATAGTCCTTTAAATCCTCAGCAATAATAAGCGATTTTTGGTTGTATGAGAAAGTGGGAATTTCTGCATTGTTTATGTATGTAGCTCTGTCGGTAAAATATATTGTGTTATATTTTGCCTCAAGAACACTAAAGCCATAATCCATAAGACGCGCAGTATCTATAAATCTCTGTCCTGTTGATGATGAGGACATTGTTACAGTAATTACGCGGTTTCCATTTCTTTGTGCAGTTCCGCAAAAGCAATAGCCGGCAGCAGAGGTTGTACCTGTTTTTAGTCCGTCCGCGCCTGCATAGTAGTATGTATCTAAAAGATGGTTTGTTGTTTTGTAGCTATTACCGTGAAAGCTCACCGATTTTTTGGCAGACCTTTTTAAAATATCGGGATATTCCTTTATAATATTTCTTGCCAGAGTTGCCATAGCAATAGGAGAAACCTTGTTATTGGCAATACCGCAGCTGTCGTAGTAGTATGCGTCAATACCCATTTTTTTGGCGGTGTTGTTCATTCTTTCTACAAATTTTGCCTCGCTTCCGCCGCCGATAAGCTCTGCCATAGCAACTGCCGCACCGCTTGCGGAGTAGACAACAATAACGTCCATCATTTCGTTTACAGTGTAGGTTGTGTTATAGTTAAGAGGCAGCATACTCTGATAAACGGGGTTTCTTGACTTATTATATACATTCTGACTTATAGGTACCTTTGTATCAAGTGTTATTTCGCCATTTTTAAGTGCCTCGTAAATGCAGTACATATTCATAATTTTTGTCATGCTTGCAGGCACTCGCGGAGTGTTTCCGTTATATTGATACAACACCTCGCCCGTTTGGTAATCCATTACACATGCACCTTGTGAGGTAATATACTGACC
Source organism: Clostridia bacterium (assembly GCA_045589635.1). GTDB lineage: Bacteria > Bacillota > Clostridia > UBA1381 > UBA1381 > Ornithomonoglobus_A. The sequence goes on along the minus strand of JAZNPJ010000006.1, from coordinate 356 downwards.
GTTATTGAGGCTTGCCGAGAACGTAATGGTCGGCAAAATAACAGAAATTGCAAGTATAATACTTAAAACAGAAGTAAGTTTTTTCTTCATAATAAAAGTCCTTTCGTAAAAAGTTATTACAAGGAACATAATACCATATTTTAAGTATATTTTCAAGCAAAAAATAAAGAAGACTGTAAAAATTTATTTTACAGTCCCCTAAATAAACAGATTAAAGGTTATTTAATTTTGTTTTCGTAATCTTCAATCATTTTCTTAACCATTTGACCGCCTATTGAGCCTGCTTGCTTAGCTGTCAAATCGCCATTGTAACCTTGCTTTAGGTTTACGCCTACTTCGCTTGCAGCTTCCATCTT
>JAZNPJ010000005.1:0-4329 GCA_045589635.1 Clostridia bacterium | reverse complement strand
TTCTTTTTGCGTTTTTTCCTGATGTTCATTAAGACCGAAGCGAAGCTCCATAATGAGTTTTTCCCTTCGTGATAATTTGTTCATTGCCTGCATCAAAAGACTTTTATCAACCTCTTCTTCAAGAGCGTGACATATCACATCATTTTCTGTCCCTAATATATCAGAAAGCAATAGTTCATTCCCGTCCCAATCTACATTTAATGGTTCATCTATTGAGACTTCGCAACGCATATTTGAATTTTTTCTAAGATACATTAAAATCTCATTTTCTATACAACGTGAAGCATATGTTGCCAGCTTAATATTTTTTTGAGGATTAAATGTATTTATTGCTTTTATAAGACCTATTGTGCCTATAGAAATCAAATCTTCAATACAAATTCCTGTGTTTTCGAATTTACGTGCTATATACACCACAAGGCGAAGATTTCTCTCTATCAATTCTGTCTTGACAGCAGAATCACCAAAGCGCAATCTATATATAAGAGTTTCCTCTTCCTCTTTATTAAGAGGTGGAGGGAGAGTATCGTTCCCTCCTATATAAAAAATTTTATTTTCAGCTAATCCAGAAAACATAATTAGCTTTTTACTGATATCATTTATGAGTTTCATACCCTATTCTCCTCCTACATTCCCTATCAATGCGTTATATTCTCCGGAATCCGACAGTTTATTGTGCGTCATTGCTATGTATTGACGTTCTAAAAAACGCGTGTCATCTATAAAAATAACATCTGGCATAAATGCCTTTATTATACCATTACCCGAAACTGTACAGTATGGTATTTCTATTATCTTTTCATCACCATAAAGTATTTTTTGTGCAAATTCCACCTCGAGTATTATTACATCTTTTTTGCTTATTGGTTCTTTTAAGATGTTTCCGCTATCAAATAGCGCTTTTACTTTTATACTTTTTCCGTTATTTATAATTGTAACATTATATATCCTGTTTCTCTTATTAACCCGCATAAACTCGGATAATATACATACAACAGGATATGTAATTAAAAAACACAACAAAATTAGGATTGGCGAAACATTAAAATACATTATATTATTTTTTAATGTTAATAAAACATCATTCTCAAAAAGAGATACGAGCAACACTAACACTGATTGCATTACAAAAATCACAAACAAAAAAATAAATATATTATTTATGTTTTTTCTGATTGTACCGCCAAACGCCACATTACATATAATAAATATCGACAGTAAATATACAATAAATTTTACAGGTGTTATAAAATTACAAGCATATATAAAAACTGCAAGCATGCCGCCAGTTAAGGCACTAAATATTCTTCTTAGAGGCGAAATCCTTACATATTTATACGCACTTACTATGCCTATAACTGTAAATACAACAATAGAATTTATTAAAAACAACAAATCAGCATAAACAATCATATGTTTATCCTCCGTTGTTATTATTATACTACTACGCACGAAAGAAAAATGTCAAAGTCTGTTGTCGAATACAAAAAACATTTCGACAACAAAAAAACCCCGTGTATAATACACGAGGTCTTAAAAATTATATATCAGTCATATAACCCATCTGCAACCATCTTAGTAATTGCTTCTTTAATTTCAGGTAAATCCTCACGGTAGGTTATTCCGTACCATTTATCTTTATTTGAGAATACTTTTACTGTTGCCTCTCCTTTTTCTACCAATTCACCAATAAGGATAGGAATTAAGTATTCGTCTTTTAAAAGATTAGCATTCTTTTTAAAGTCATCATATCCCTTTTGAAGGACATCGAATATATCCTCTGTAAGTCCCCATAAGTTCATAGAAACCTTTGTATCACGCGGGAATACACCCTCTTCTCCATCAGGCATCTCATATTTGAAATCAGGATAAATCTTTAAACATTCAACAATTTTTGAAAGCATACCGTCTTTAATATCACAAACACCTCTTGCAACACTTCCGTTATCGCTAAGTGTCTTTTCGAGATCATATGCAACCATTGCAAAGTTGTTTCCGCTTGTATTTTCCAAAAATTCTTTAATTTCGTAAAAAGCATTACGTCCGTAGTAATCATCAGCATTTATGATTGCAAAAGGACCCTTTACTGTATCCTTACAGCAAAGTATTGCATGTGCAGTACCAAAAGGCTTTGTTCTTCCCTCGGGAAGCTCTGTAGTATCTTGTATTACATAATCTACATCTATCATCTTTTCTATTCTTGAGCCGACAAGCTCCTTAAAGTCTGCCTCGATATCCTTACGTATTATAAATACAACCTTATCAAAGCCTGCTTTTTTTGCATCGTAGACTGAAAAATCAAGTATAACTCTGTTATCGCATATTGGCTCTAATTGCTTTAATCCTCCAAATCTGCTACCCATTCCAGCAGCCATAACAACTAATGTAGCGCTCATATTATCATTCTCCTTTAAATTTTGTAGAAATATATAAATGTTAAATTTATAACTACTTTAATAACTCAATAGCCTTCTTCATTTGCAAATCATCTTCCGGTGGCACTTCAAAGGCATAGTATCCATCGTATTTTTCGTCAAGCTCTATTGCAATATCAGGCTCTATTCCCGTCCCATGTATACAAACACCATTTGGCGAATAGTATCGGGCTACCGTCATAGTCATACCTGAACCGTCAGAAAACGGAATAACAGACTGAACAACTCCCTTACCAAAGCTTGTTGTGCCTACTATGGTTGCTTTTTTATGGTCTTTTAGCGCTCCCGTTAACACTTCAGAGGCACTTGCACTATTTTCGTTAATAAGCACAACCATGGGCATATCTACTGCTTTTTTATCTGATTTATATTCCTGTCTTGTACCATCTTTATACTCAACATAGGTTATAAGACCCTCAGGCAACAGATAATCTGCAATGTCAACGACAACATCAAGCGTACCACCCGGATTATCTCTTAAATCAATAATAAGCTTTTTAGCACCCTGAGTTTTTAGCTTTTCTACATTTTCGCAAAATTCAGAGTAGGTATCAGTTTTTGAACCCTCTCCCTCTGTATTAAATGCAGATATCCTCACATAGCCAATATCATTATTGTACATTTTTGATTTAACAGAATCCATAGACACTACTGCGCGTTTTACACTGATTTGTATCTCTTCGCCTTTTCTTAAAACAGATAAGTTTACAGTTTCGCCTTCTTTTCCGTTTTTGATTTGCGCTATTGCCTTGTCCATTTCTTCGGCATAATATTCTTTACCGTCTACTTTATATAGTATATCACCGGGCTTTATGCCTGCATTATATGCACTGCTGTCTTCAAAAGCGGATATTATTTCTATAAAACCATCATCATCAGGTGCAATAACCACACCTATTCCTACATATGTCTCTTCCACAGATGATGTAAATGATTCAAATTCCTCTTTTGTGTAATAGTTTGTATAGTCCTCATCCAAACCCCATACATAGCCTTTTATAGCATTATCAAAAAGATTTTCTTTGTCTATATCATAAATATAGCGTTCGGACAGTTGCTCATTTATCATTGTAAGTTTTTTTACAAACTTTTCTTCTACAGCATCATTTTCCAACAGTGCATATTCGATATCCTTATATATATTCATCGCCACTGCACCTAATGCTGCACTGAGAATTCCAACAACAATACATTTAACTCCCGATTTCATACAATCAGTTATTTACACTCCAATCATATTTTCATTGAACTGCTCATTAAATATTTATGAACCATCATAGCAACTTTAAATATAATTGCCTGGTCAAATTTTCTAAGATCAAGACCTGTCAGCTTATATATCTTTTCAAGTCTGTATACAAGTGTATTACGGTGTACAAACAACTGTCTTGATGTTTCACTTACATTTAAGTCTTTTTCAAAGAATTTATTTATTGTAAGCATTGTCTCATCATCTAATGTTGAAATATCACCCTTTTTAAATACCTCCTGCAAGAACAATTCACAAAGCTTAATCGGAAGCTGGTATATCAATCTGCCTATACCAAGATTATCGTAATTTAAAATAAACTTTTCTTCTTCAAACACTTTGCCAATCTCAAGAGCTGTTTGTGCTTCTTTGTATGAATTATTAAGCTCGTCGATATTTGTAGCAACAGATGAAAGTCCTATCAATACATTACGAAGTGTTTCTGCCCTTACGGTATCAAGTATTGATTGAGCCATAATCTCGAGTTCTTCTGTTTTTACAACTTCTTTAAGTTCCTTTATTAACACTATATTCCCCGAGTCTGCATTTATAACAAAATCTTTTTCTTTATCCGGGAACATATTCTGAATAATTTCAAAGATACTTGATTCGCTGCTATCCTCAACTTTTATATAAAAAACAGCT
>JAZNPJ010000004.1:0-15853 GCA_045589635.1 Clostridia bacterium | reverse complement strand
TATTGGTGAAAAAAAGGTGGTGCATAATATACACCACCATTGTTATTATTTTATGCCGTAGATATAAATTGGTTTTAAGCTATTGTTTGCATAGTAAAAAGTGTTAGAGTCAGGGTTATATGCTTGACAATCACCGAAAGATACATATAGTTTTCCTGTGGTACCGCTTAGTCCAAAAAACACATCTCTTACATACCAATATATATCAGTTATAGGGTCACCGTGGTCTGCATAGTCTACACACCCACCATCAAAATAAGTATTTACATTTTTTACAAACGCCCTTTGAACGCCGTTTGTAAACATTATTATAATTGCTTTATAATTATTTTCGGGTAATGTTTCTAAAGGAGTATATCTTCTCGAAAATTCCTCGGTAGGTCTTGGGTTCTCCCACAGCAAATCGGGTTTAAAGTTTGCAACACTTTCCTTTGTTACAAAGTTTTGTGCTTCTTTTTTTGTTACAAAGTTTTGTCCGTCTTCCTTAGACAAATAATTGTTAAGTTCTTTCGTTATTGTTTCAATAACATTGGATTGACTATTTTCATTATCAATAACCTCATTAAGTTTAACAATAACTTTAGCAAGTACCTCATAATAACTCAAACTTTCATCATACACTGTAGGGAGAATTTTTTGACACCAAAATTTTATTTTGTTGATATCCATTTTTATCACCGCCTTATATAATAGCATATATTGCAATAGGTATACAATAATTGTCATTAAATAGCTGTACAGCCTGTGTGTCGCTTAATGTACTGCCTGTCCATACAGATGTTATACCGCTTTCAGCATACGCTGTTACAAAATTGTCGGGGAAGCTAATATCAATGTATCTTTCGTATGCTTTGCCACCTATAACTGTATTTAAGTGCAGGGTCATTGCCGTAGTTGTATAGTTATCGGGTATTATAAATGTCTGTGTATTAAACATAAGTGACGTAATAACACCTGTTTCTGCTGAGGGAATAACACTCAATTTATTTGCATATACAACCTCAAAACCTTTTATGGCTGAACCCGCGCTAATACCTGTTATAAACGAACCCCTTGAAAAAGCCTGCAATTCAGCAAGGGGCGACGTAGGTGTGTTGGGGTTGCTCCATAATAGTATTCGGTTTTCTGCTACACTCGTTCCCCCTTGATTTAACGCTTGGTATGCGACTTCTTTAGCTTCTAAGGCAATCGTTTCAACCCGCGCAATATTTTGCGAATTTTGCGACACACTTGTTTCGATTGATTTAGGCGCGTATAGTGTGTCCGCTTGTTCTTTAGTAATTCCGCCAGATGTGCCACCACTATTTAAAGCAAGGTTATATGCTTCGTCAGCTTTATTATAAGCATCGTTAGCTCTTGAAAGTGCAGAGTTTGCTGTATTATTGGCTATTGTTGCTATTGTTTCAGTTGATTTTGGTGCGTAATAGATGTCGGCTTCTTCTTTAGACAATCCACCACCGCTAACTGCTCCTTTACGTTCATACAGTAGGTCGGCTGTTGCGGTAGTTAAAAATATAGAACGAGCTTTGTTTTCGCTTAGATAAATGGTATCAGCTACTATCTTTGTTAAATATCTTTCATCACTTTCTGTCTTATTATAATAATTATTTAGTGATGCCTTTAATGCGTAATTGTTTTCGATATTTTCAAGTTCTTGAGTTATTTCAGTTATTTCATCCCACGATAGTATAGAATTTTTTACAGCTTCTATGATGCTTTGCTCGGTTATTTCGGGTGCTTCTCCGAGTGCTATATTATTAACGCGTGTAATAACTTCGTTAAGTTTGGATGTTAGTTTACAAATTGCCTCGCTATAACTTAAGCTATCGTTATAAACACTCGGTAAAACTTTACCAATGTTTGCTTTAAATCTGTTTATTCTGTTTAGCATATTTAACAACCCCTTTACCATAATTTAAAAAACAAATCACCGAGTTCTTCAATTATCATCATATCTATATTGATAATTGTTTCACGGTATTCTTTAAGAAGATAACTATAACTTGATGCTCCTCGTTTACCTTTGATGCGCTCGATATATTTGTCTGTTGTGTTTGCCGTTGAGTTTGTATTAAATGTTCCTACCCCGTTACTATTTCCTGTGGCTGTGTTTACATCTGTTACACCTGTGTCACTTGTGTTTTTATTTGCCGATGTTAAATAGTTATGTTGTTCAAGTGTTTCATCAAGTCTACCCTGCGGTGTATCACTAAAATAATTATACTGTGTGTTTTTAGAGTTTTGATTTCCTGTGGTTGTAGTTTTTGTATTATTACTATTTGTACTATTTCCAATATCTTGCTGTGTTCTTGTGTTATCGTTATTTCGTTCAACTTCGATATCTGTATCATACATGGGATTAAAGTTAATCATTGCACTTTTATACATTTCATTATAATACGGCATTATTTCTTCCATTTTTGCATTGAGTCGAAGTTTCCAAAGCCCGTATGTTTCTTCACATATTTCTCTTGTATAATAGTGTTTTAGTATTTTACTATTCAGTATATCCCTGTATGCTTCATCATAAATAGGGTAACTACTGAAAATTTTAGGTGAAGATTTTGTTATAACCTCATCTATTTTATCAAACCCCACACTTTCAGTAAGCCCTGCAAGAGATTCACAAATAAATCGAACTTCTGTGGTATATTTACTCATAATCTTCACCGTCCTCTGTATCGTTCTTTTCTTCCGCTGTTAATTGTTCTTTTGCTATCATATCTTCTCTAAAAACACATCTAACAGGTGCGTCAAGCCTATCACCAAACATTTCGTTAATTTGATTGCACGCTTGATTTCGGGCATTTAATTTACTATATCGCATAGCAAGCGTCCCACCTTGGTTTCGTTTAACTTCGTCTGTTATCATTCTTTCCTTTTTTGTTACATTAATATTTGAAATGCCAAGCACCGTTAGCGCTTCATTCCATATCTGTGTACGAAGGTCGTATAGAGCAGGTGCAATAAATGGCGCATTAGTATTTATTGTTTTAACAGCGTTTATATCTAACCCCTTTTCTCCAAATATAAACGGCACATTTCCGTCATATTTTTTATAAAGGTTTTCCATTGTTAGGCGTTGGCTTTCGTCGCACAAAATAATGATAGGTGTTTTTTGTGCCTTAGCATTAATGTCAATGGTTCTATCCATATCCCAGAGACGTTGTGCATATATCTCAATATCTAACATACTATTTGTGTGTAGCATATTGTTATATATGAGTACACTGTTTTTCTCGTTCAGTTTTCTATTGTAACCGTTTGAAGCAAAAGCACGTCTATCGTTCGGTATATGATATACACTAAAGTTACCACCTGTTGCACATCGCAAAGCTAAAGCCCCCAACACTTCGTCAAAAAAGAAAACTGCTTGACCGTCTGTGAGTAGACAAAGTTCGAGATATCGTTCATCCACTGTAGACGGTAGATTTTCCCACTTAAACATTGACATTGATAGCTCTACTAAACGCTGATAATATTGCATCCAAGCCCCTTTGTTTTTACAGGCGCTTTCCCAAAATTCTCTATCTCTTTTTCGCATCTAATGCTCCTTTCTTAAACAGGTGAATTGTCATACGAATTATATTCACCTATTTGTGTCGTTTGTTCCCAAAATGTTATACCCTTGTCATAAACGGAACAAATAAGTTCCTCAACGTCGTGGGGCATACCTGTTCCTGTGGGGTGTATGATAGCCCCCTGTGTTTTAAGATAATTAAAAAACGGTCTGCGCGTTCCAGAAAAAACGTTGGGTTTTTTAACAAGGTTTGTGGCATATCCGTACATTGTAAAGTAGTTGTCTATTACCTCCGCTTGTTCTGCAGGGATTGATAGCTGAAATATTGTAAAGCCAACACGCTGTTGAGCTATCCGTATAAAACTATCATACGACAGCCCTTTTGTATCATCAAGGGCATTTACCATATCTTTTTCGGTCGCTATTGTGTTTGCAACTGAGGTTACACCCGATACAATAGATGCGCCAACAGCAGGAAGTCTGCCAGTGAACCCTGCTATTAACCCACTTGTTAGTGTTGATAAAGCAGTACCAGTCAATGATGTTGTATATGTATTATGATGTGTTTGCCACCACGCTGTATACGAGTCAAGCGACCATGGTGGTTGAGGAAAATCGGTAATAGATAAAGCCAAGTTGTAATATTTGTCGTTGTTAAAATAACGCAGGGGATATATAACTAATTCGGGTAATGGGTGTGGTGTAAATTCTACAGCGAATGTTGCGAGATTCGGTGTGTCAAAATGTTCCCACTGGAGTTCTTTTGTTTGTCCTAAATTGTTTGACAACGTAACAATATTATAAGGGGAGCAATATAATTTTTTGTTTTTGGGTGTATAGGTGTACCCGTTGCCGCTATATGTATTGTTCAGTGAAAAATTAAAGTAGGTATATCCTAAAGATAAAGATGTTATACTTTCTCCCTCGTTTATCTTATATAACCCATACATTCTATACGGCGACATAGCTATTTTAATTATGTTTGCATTATTAGCCTGCATCGATGAAATAATACGCCTGTATATTTCATCGTGATAATCAATTAAATACCCCTGTGAATTAGAAGGAATTTCGTTACGGTATGTTCCCGTTTCTGTTTCAATCACAAAACAATTAAAGGGGTAATACACGCCGTTTGATTGAAACCCAACATTGTCAAACCCTGTTTCCCAAATTATATCCATTAATAGCTCGTTGTTTTCCACGATTGTGTGATACCCTTTAAGAACACTGTAGCCATCTTCTGTTTTGTTGGGTGTATAGTAAATGGCGGTTACAAATAAAGGTCTTTCATCGGACGGCTCACCGCAAGGATTGAAATCATCGTGAGCATTAACAATATTGGGTGTAGCTTTAAAATTTTCCGCTATTATATTATCACCAATTTCATCCGTTGCGGAGTGCTCTCTTTCAATAAAACAATCTGCAAAATCGTAGTCAAACATATAACTTTGCATTACATCGACAGTATAGTTTATTGTAGTACACGAGGGGCTAACATATTCGACGCTATCAATGAAACAATAGTATTCCTTATTTACATTACTATCAACAATACGCATATAGTTATAAGGTCTTATAGTTTCTATGAAAAAACCAACCTGTATAAACCCTGCTGTTATACGCTGAAATGTGTGGGGTGGTATACCTGTAAATTTTTCGTACTTTGTATTAAAAAAGTTTCTCTGCTCTGTGGGGTTATTGAAACGATATGTGTGATTATAGTTTCTATCAAGTTCAACGTTTTTATATAATGTTATTTGTGTGTTTATAGGAAATGACATAGTTTAACACTCCTTTTATTAAAACAGGGATAACACATAGGTGCTATCCCTGTTTATTAATTACTGCACCTTATTAAATGCTACTGTTTCTCCAACCTCGTTAGCAGAGCTAATTGTGGTTGTGCTTCTATAAGTTGTATTGCCAACCGTAAACTCAAGCTGAATAGCACCCGCAGTTGCAGGGAATATGACAGCACCATATCTGTGAACGGCTACGCCATTTTCAACTGCCGTCTGTGTCTGCACAAAGTTGAAATTACGCGGTTCAAGTGTTGCATCGTCACTTTGAGGCTCAAGGGTAAGTATTGTAGCACCCTCACTGATGTCTTTTGCGGTTACTTCGACAGCAAAACTATCGGGAAGTGCTATATGAGCAGAAATATCGACAAATACCACTGCATTAGAGAAAGGAGACGAGGATACTGTTTTCCACACATTGTAGAAGTAGTTCCAGTAAAGACCCGAGCTAACATACTTCTCACTAAACTGTGTGAGATTGTCATAAATCTGGAACCATTCACCGTCTACAAGTACACTCTTAACATTGGTCATAAGTGCAAGCTCCTCGGGTGTAACTTCCTCTATCATATCACTTTCACCACGAATGATATCAAAACGCTCATTGTCAAACGTTGTAAAATCATCAATCAAGTGAAGTCTACCCATAAAGTCAGCCTTATCCATATTGAAAGCTCTTGCAAGTACATCAACGTCATACTGCGCGTTATACTTTGCATCCATAAAGATATACTGTTCACTCTTAGGTGTTGTGGTTGTAACGCCTGCTACGTTGTAGTCTTTGCTCATAAATGTGAACGCGTTTGACATTCCGCGGAAAGCAATAGCCGCATTTCTCATATCCGAGCTGTCGAAGGCAACAGGGTGCATCTTACCGTGCGCAACGGCTTTAATAATAAGATACTTAAAGAGCAGGAACTCGTCGTACTCGTTTGCTGTTGTAACAGCGTTTATAATCTTGGCTATCAAATCCTCAACACCGTTGAACGATGTGAACGCCATTCGCAAATCCTCATTCTGAATTGTTACAGGGTACTGTACTCGCCAATTCATTGTGTGGAACGCTGTACGCACATCGGGGAGTGTTCTCTTAAGCTCTCTATCGCTTGCCTTTTCAGCAGAGAACTCACGCGCTTTTGCGATATTGACGAATACTTCCTCGACGGTCTCACCGAACTCAAGATAACCCTTCTTAAGTTCTGCATAAGCATTATTAAATGTTGCACTCTTAACACGAACAACGGCTATTCTGTTTACAAGTGCATTGATAAACTGATTTGCAAGCGCAGGATATCCGTAGAGCACTTCACCAACACGAGGAATTTCGCGTTCGCTTTCAATCTCAGGTACAAGAGACTGATATTCCTGTGTGGCATTAGCACGAATAGTATTAAGAATATCTATAGTGCTTGCATTGAGAGAAGATATTGCAATTCTTCTTGCCATTATTTTGTTTCCTCCTTGAAAAGATTTTCATAAGTATATGTTTTTGGTTTATCGTCGTTATCTTCTTCAGCAGTGTCATCTTTATCATCACCACCACTGAAAAATCTATCACGATATTTCTGTCTCCACATTGCATCGTTATCTTCGTACTTCTTTTTCCAATCTTCCTTGTCATTGCTTTCACCGTTATTTAGGGTGTCTGCAATATCTTCAATGAGCGCAAGAGCTTCATCCGAGGTATCTTCACCTATTCTCGCTTTTACCGCGTTGAGTATTTCCTCTGTTGTTCTTACAGCCATTTTTGTTCACCCCTTTGTTATGATTTTACTATAAATGCTGTGTATCCTTTTGACATAAGTTCCGCTACTAATTTCAATGCGTTTCCTTTTATTGAAAACGCGCCTAATTGGACGCGGTAAATATCGAGGTCCTCGTCGTGAGTAACAAAACATTCATAGCCTATTGACTTAAGTTTTGCTTCTAAATTGTAAGCATTTTTCTTATAAACAAAGGCACCAACCTGCACACGAAAAATATCTTTTTTGACGGCTACATTTTCGCCTATAAGAAGTGCAACTTCGGTTCTAAACCAATCCATTGTTTTACCGTAAATATTTAACCAATGGTCGATGTCTCCGTGGTTACATCCATACCCTTGTTTATGTGCTTCTGCGTGTGATATTACTTTGTTTACAGGGATGTTATAAAGTTTGCAAATATAACCACAATATTCTTGCGCTTCTTTCATTGCTTTAATAAAATAATCTTCGCTACCTTTTTCGATAAGATTATAATCACTATCCCAAGTATTATCCTCGCATATCTCAAATTGAAAATGTGCATAGGGATTGTCATTATAACTACCCTTGTCTCCTGCACCAACACCCCAACAACAATAGTTGTGAGGAAGTGTTTCGTATGTTTCAATTTCATTGTGAGCGTTCATACCTATAAAAGCGTGAACACACGCCCACGACCCCATTTTCTCGGGCGGATTGTTCCAAGAATTACCATAAAAATTTATCCCAATATCCTCGATTATATTAGTATAATTTTTATCATTCTTGTCGGGCTGAACATATCTCTTTAATGTGTTATTCGGTGTCAAAGAAGATGTACTATGAACGATAATGCCAACAGGTTTACCATAATCCATTTTAACTCCGTATTTGTAACACATATTATTCACAAGATGACACTGTTTTATAATCACATATCATCCCTGTGATTTGTAATTTTGTCCAGCATTTTATTCATCACAGCTGTGTTATTATCAATAGCTTCTGTCATACGTTTTGTTTCTTCTTTGTGTGACTTGTTCTCTTGATACAAGAACCAGAACAAAGCGATACAAACAGCAATGGGAAAGCCTATGGTATTAACCAACGTGGTGAATGTTGTAACCATTTCCATATTTCACACTCCTTTCATTATTTATTATATCATAAAAAGTTGAATTTGTCAAGATATTTTTTGAAAAAACTATTGACAAAATAAATAAAATATGTTATAATAATAGTGAGGTGATTTGTCAATGCCACAATATTATGACGGAACGAAATTGCTGTCAATGAAAGACATAAACGGAAACAAACCAGAGATTTATTTATGTACCACTAATAGAACAGGTGGTAAGACTACATATTTTTCACGTTTATGCGTAAATAGATTTAATGATAAGAATGAAAAATTTGCGCTCATTTATCGTTACAATTATGAGCTTGATGAATGTGCCGATAAATTCTATAAAGACATCGGCACGTTGTTCTTCAACGGTACGCAAATGTCATCAAAAAGAAGGGCACAAGGTATTTTCCACGAATTGTTTATAAATGAAAAACCTTGTGGGTATGCTATTTCGTTAAATAGTGCAGACCAAATAAAAAAATATTCGCATCTTTTTAATGATGTACAGCGAATGATTTTTGATGAATTTCAAAGTGAGACAAATCACTATTGCGCCGACGAGGTAAAGAAACTAATATCTGTACATACCTCTATTGCGCGTGGAAACGGCGAACAAATTCGCTATGTACCTGTTTATATGCTGAGCAACCCTGTGTCTATAATTAACCCCTATTACGTGGAACTTGGTATCAGTGAAAGATTGACAAATGAAACTAAATTTCTGCGTGGTGACGGATATGTACTGGAGCAGGGTTTTGTTGAAAGTGCAAGCGAAGCGCAAAAATCAAGCGGTTTTAATAGAGCGTTTGCAAAAAATAGTTATGTGTCTTATTCTGCGGAGTGTGTTTATCTTAACGATAACCAAGCGTTTATAGAAAAACCCGAAGGATTCGGTCGTTATGTTGCAACAATATGCTATAAAGGTAGCAACTACGCTATTAAAGAATTTGCAGAGCAGGGTGTTATATATTGTGACGACAAAGCAGATATAACATTCCCCACACGTCTTGCTGTAACAACAGAGGACCATAATATAAACTATGTTATGTTAAAACGTAATGATGTGTTTGTGTCTTTGCTTCGATATTACTTTGTAAAAGGATGTTTTAGATTTAAAGATTTACGGTGCAAAGAAGCGGTATTAAAAACCGTATCATATTAAGGTATCTGCATACGTTTCATTTACTGCATAAGGTGGGGTGCACGCTTGGAAAATAGTGCCACACTTATAATCGTAGACGCACTACGCCTTAAATGTTCGTGTGTTATAGATATATTAAAAGCCCCTATAAGTGTAAACTTATAGGGGCTTTACGATTAGATATGAATATAAGCGTCTCCTGTATTCAATATTTCAACTGTATAATCTTCTAAATCTAATTTAAGACATTCCAAATTATCGTTGTTATCTTTATAAACAATTTGCATTTCATATTTTAATTTTGACTTTTCCATTGTTGTATATTTTAATTCTACACCTATTCGTATCACTTTATAAATTACTGTCGATTTATAATCATCAAGTGAAGTGTTCACAGAAAATCTGTGTTTGTATACAATAATTCCGTAGTCAAAGTTAAAATCAGTTGCCATAAATGTTCACTCCTCTAATATTTGCTGTATTCTATATAACTTTGTTTTGCATAAGGACATCGTTTGTTCTGATTTCTTATTTTGGGCTGTGATTGTTATCGATATAAATCTGCTAATTTCTTCGTGCAAATTGTCACATATTATATCTGTTAATGCGTATTTATTAACACCATAATTTGCACTATCGCCCCAGAAATATTCGTCAACACAATCTGCGATTTTATCACGGAATAAATCCACGAATAGTTTTTTATTTTCTTGTTCTATTGCTCTTTCGACTAATTGATTAAGTAAACTTTCCATTATAGTTACCTCATTTCGTATGTTGTTTCTACAAGAAGGACACCGCCTTGTATTCTTCTTGGCATTAGTTTTGCAGGAATTACTAACCCAACTTTAAAGTCATCTATTGTTCTTTTTACTGATACAAATTTTTGCTTTTCTTCGTTCATTTCATTGTACTCTTCTTCTGTAAAACCTTCAACACTTTTTAAAAATAACTGTTTACACGGTTCTGGTAAACCTGCGCATTTTAAATCGTAATATGGTTTATCAATTTTTTCACCATCCTTAATTGCAATATGTTCTGCGTATGTTTTTTGCCGTACAAATAACCCCTCGTCCCATTGGCTTTCCAATTTCCAACAACAAAAATTAACATCATCGACGTTTATTCCTGTTATTTCATCGGGGGATAAATCACAGTGTATGCTGTCGGTATCTGCGTATATGAACCCTCGCTCGTTTACACCGTGATAATTTTTTTGAGCTGCACGAATTGTAAAATTTCTTGCATAAGATGTAATAGCGGAACCGATTGGTATATATCCTGCTTGTTTTTCGTTTTCTTTAACGTCCATAAAGCCAACAGAATTGTCGTCTTTTATAAATGCTACTTTAAACGAACTATCTTTATTGCTTGCCATTTTACCATACAAATTATTTAGGAACAACTTAGCTAATTCTCGTATTGCACCCTTGCTTGTCATTTTTATCTGTTTGTATTTATTGATGTATTCATCAAATAAACCAATCTCGGCATAAAACCAACAACCATCAAGTATTTCAAAATCAACTAAATCGTAGTGTTCTTGTATTAACTCAAAATCTGTCATAGTCAATGTCAATGTCACTAATGTGGGGTGTATCTCGCCGTGTAAATCTTTGTAATATTTACAATAAGCATTTTGGGTCTTATCGTATAAATCGCTTGTCTCTAACCATTCAGTTGATTTATAACGCATATTACCCTTTATTTGAATACAAGGCAACATATTTTCTTTTATATAGAAACGTGTTCGTATTCTTACAAAGTAATAACAACTATTATCTTCTAAACGATTAAGAACCTCAAAAGGGATGTAATTTCCTTCCCAAAAATGAGGGCGACCTATTGGATAATAATTACCGCTTTCACTGCTCATCATAGAGGGGTACAAAGAATTGACATCTGCTGTGGTGCCGTTGCGTTTTTTGATGTTTTCTTTTCCTTTAACTAAATAACACCAACCGCCCTTGTATGATTTACGAATATAATCACCTGCTGTTTTTGCACCGTATATATCCTCGTTTAACTGTATTTCATACAAATCGGGAAACCAAATTTTGTAATCTTCTTTATCGTGCGTTTTCTTAAATTCGGCTAAACAACAGCTACCTATTGTTAATTTTTTGTGCCCTTGTTCAAACATAATTTCAAGTGCTTCTTTGACAACTAAAACATCGTTGGCTATGTATGCTTTTTCTTCATCTGTAATAAGACAACCTGCATATCTATAGCCTTTATATTCCATATCTAATTTCTTATGTTTTGTCCCAAAAGATTTACCGATTTTTCTGACAGAGAAAGGTAATAATTTTAAACTATCTCTTATTTCAATATAGTAATCATTTACTTTAATAGTTATTGAATACCACTGCCCTAAATAAGAAATCGAATATTTAAAACTATCATTTTCCATATCTTCGTTATCAATCCATTTAACTTGATTTTCAAATTCCCCTGTCTTATAATATGCCTGTTTTAGCTTCTTTTTTATAAGTAAATAATCTATCCAAAAAGCACCATCAAATTTAAGGTTATGATAATAAAGACATATATTTTTCTTTAATCCCGTTAAGTAATCAAACGTTTCGTCTATACTGTGTAAAATGACGACATCTTCTGTGTACATTTCAACAACAGCCGAAGCCCACACCTCAGTGTGCGTTTGTCCCTCAAATACTGTTGTTTCAAAATCGCCAACATAATACACCCATTTTCTGCGAAACAAGATTAATCACCGTCCTTGATTAACTCATAATCTATTGAATCAAGCGTTATGTGTTCGTTTAAAGCTGTGTTAATTGCCAGTGGTATAACATAAGGGTGTGAAGGTGAATACAAATAAGCCATTATGTGTGTTATTAGATTAGGTATTTCATCCTCATAAGCTATTGACATCCTATCAAGATAACGGTGAATCTCTTCTATTGCGTTTTCGTTTTGAGATAAATTATATAGTGTTTCATCGGGTAATGACACTATTTCATCATAAATGTCCTCCAAGGCTTGCTCATTAAGCTCTGGGTTGTAACGAGGTCTATGAATAGAATAATCAACGGCTTTTAATGCGGTATTTGCCCAATTTAATAAGGTGTCTCTTAGACCTGTACTATCCTCGTATATTGGCTCGTTCGGTGGTAAAGAATCTTTTGGTATTCTTTCTTTTGTTGTGCTACTTTTTCCTTGATTTGTTGCCCCTCTTTTTCCCGCTCTTGCTTCTCTTGCTTTTTTAAGGTTTTCACGTCTAATAGCATCACGTCTTGCTTTTAATTCTGGGTCTGCTTCTTCTTGTTTTCTGCGTGTTTCTGCCGCTTTTTTAGCACTCGTTGAACGCCTTGCTTTTTTGTCTTCCTCTGTTAATTTTGGCTTTTCCTCTTTAGGTTTTCGTGCTCTACCTGTTTTTATATCTGCAATATCTGTAGAAACATTTCTAAAGCCTTGTTCATCCACGTCTATTTTATTAACTTTTTTGCGTTTTATCGGCTCTTCCTTTACAATATTATCTCCGAATAATTCACTAACAGTTAATGAAATATTGCTACGAATTTGTTTTATTTCTTGCAACTTCTTTTTTGTAATTCTGCTGGGCTTAGGCGGTATAACTGTACGCGGTATTGCTACCCCTTTTATTGTTTCGGTAACTTTTATAAATCGCTCTATTTTTCTAATCTCTTTTTCCCATTCTTTTGTGTTGGGTGTTATTCTTTTTGCCATATTATTTGCACTCCTTTTGAAAAAATATGCCCCTCTTGCGAGGGGCTTATTTTGCGGGCTTAATCGAAGTAATCTCCGATATTATTCTTGCGCTCAAACGGCTCAATGCGCTTTACTTCCTTGACCCAGAGAATAGGGTACTGACGAGTTGTGTCAACATTAGCCATTTCGCTATCGACAACAATTACACACGGCTCGGTTGGTGTGATTTTGCACTCCTTTACAAAACGCAAATCCATCTTTCTGCCACCCTTGCCAAGGGTCTTATATGCTGTAAATTTCTTGCCGTCCTTTGTGTTTACTTCTGTAACTTCAATTACTTTAAATTTGAGTTCGTTCTTTGTTGCTTCCATTTTTCATTACTCCTTTGCTGTGTTTTCTGTCTCTGTTTTTGTACCGCGCGGTGCGTTAGGTGTTGCAAGTTCAAGGAACTTTTCAACCGGCATTGTATACAATGTCTCGATTTCCTCAACCTTGTCAATAGCTACAGGTTTTACTGTAGAATTTACGTGCTTCTTTGTGAGCACCTTAAGGACAACTGTCTCGTCCTTATAAATGTTAGGAAGAATCTCTTCCTTTGTGACAACGGTCTTGTTAACCGTGTCGTAACCTGTGTACGTTACCTTCGTAGTAAAGAAGGTACGCGAAACTTCGTTTCTTGCCATATCAAGAAACCCCCTTTGTAATTATTATCGGTATCAAGAATTGAACTTGATTTACTGTAAACCCACACCGACATATATCGCACACCCTAATAAATATTTATGAGGAAGGAGAAACACCAAGCGTTACAAGAGGTGCAAGAACGAGTGTGCGAAAGATAGGCGAGTTACTTTCCTATCCTCTTATATTATAGCACACTTCGCGCTGTTTGTCAAGAAGAAAATTATGAACAAATTGTAAACTTGAACGCAGGGGTGGTGTGGTATGTAAGCACACCACCCGAACAAGCGTTCTCGTTGTTAAAATGATACACTAACTTTTGCGTAAATGTGGGAAACCAAATTGCGTTTCTCTTGACAAATAATCTTGCGTTTTCGATAAGTCGTAGCAAACGTGTCTGTTTACGCACGTTGCACAACTACTATTACATTCGGCTGTTGCGATTTGTTTTAGAGCTTCGCCTATAACCTTATGCAATGTTGCTACTTCTTCCTTAGTGTACGTTGATAACTTCAAAGATATCACATTGTTAACCTCTCTTTCGTTTGTTATTTAGGCGTATGCCCGACGGTTGCGCCCTCTTTTGAGGGCGCAAGTGTCAAACTTGTTCGACACAAAGACCGTGATAATTTCCAATAAGAATTATGTTGTTTTTGTTCATAATTTGCCAAAATTTGTTAGATGCTTGTCTTTTGTCTTTTGCGCGTATGAACATTTCCAACAAGACACCTTCGTCTGTGTTTAACATAACACAGTATAAGTGCTTTTTGTTGAACATCAAACTTCACTCCTCTCCTTGACTACTGTTGAAATTATATTGTATACTTCGCAGTAGTGTTCTTCAAGATAACGCCACAGCGTAAAATATACAATATTTGTTTTTGACATTTTACCGTATACATCTAAAAACGTGGGGGTGTGAATACCCTCGTCAATAAGCTTAATTACGGCTTTTTCAATTTCGTCTGTGACGGTAATTCCTAATTTTGCCATTTTTCTTTACCTCTTTTTCTTTGTTATTTTTAAGCTTTTGCTCGGCGGTGAGGGCGCGTGTGCGCCCTCTGCGGTGTCATTCCTCTGCAACTTTGCGAGGGGGCAATACCTTAGACAACTTAATAAATTCACTTTCGGGCATACCATAAAGTGTTGTAACGGTGTGTTCGTTGTCAATCATTATGAACACAAGATTCTCGCCCCCAAAATTTGCGTTAATATACGCGCTTTTTTTCTTTTCGGGAATATCACAAGGAATTTGAATATCCTTAGATATAATTTGACGTGTTTTAGTGTCCATAAATACACCATTACC
The DNA here is from genome assembly GCA_045589635.1 of Clostridia bacterium. GTDB lineage: Bacteria > Bacillota > Clostridia > UBA1381 > UBA1381 > Ornithomonoglobus_A. Next base: position 854 of record JAZNPJ010000004.1, on the reverse strand, counting down.
GCAAATTGTCTCGATTGTACGTGTTACCATTTTTTCTCTCATTTTTCTTTACCTCTTTTTTCTTTGTTATTTTGAGCTTTTGCTCGGCGGTTGCGCCCTCATTTGAGGGCGCTGTGTTTTCAAAAAACGTAATAAACAGATGTGTCATAAGAAGGTGTTATGTGCATATACATCAAATCGCCGTTTTTATCGTGATAAAGGAAACCTGCCGTAAACATAAATGTATTATAACTTACAATTTTTAAGTCAAAGCCATTATATTTGTGCATAAGCTCCACACAATAATTAAAAGCATGCGCTTTTTTGCTTGAATAATCAGCATATACATCACTTAACCGAAATGCGCGTGAGCGTAGATATAAAGGGATCTGTTTTTGTGCGAAACGCTGTCTGTTTGTCATTTTTCTGTACCTCTTTTTTCTTTGTTATTTTAGGACTATGCCCAACGGTGAGGGCGCAAGTGCGCCCTTGTTATCTTCACGCGCTATCCCGTACACAGCGCGCCCCGTTTCGTCGTAATTTTCAACGTAAAGACCTACGAAGATTATCTCGGTCACTCGTCAGGAGCATTTTTTGAAAATAACAAAGAGGTTTTTCAATATTCAGTTGTCAAAGAACGTAGTATCAAGGAACGCTATGTCCTATCTACATTCTTATTATATCACACTTTCAACCATTTGTCAATACCTTTTGCGAAAGTTTTTTCAAATAATTTTTGATGTGATTGTCAAAGAACGTAGTATCAAGGAACGCTATGTCCTATCTACATTCTTATTATATCACACTTTCAACCATTTGTCAATACCTTTTGCGAAAGTTTTTCAAATAATTTTTATGTGATTGTCAAAGAACGT
>JAZNPJ010000003.1:0-19184 GCA_045589635.1 Clostridia bacterium | reverse complement strand
TCCCCTGCTTCAAGAATAAATTACAAGATATTCTTTCAATACAAAACAATATAAAAAATATAAACGATACAAACTTTTTATCAAAGGCAAAAATACTAGCCAAAACACTATCTGTCGGCTTTAACTATGCTCTCGAAGACTCAATCGAGCGTGCAGACAGTATGAAAAGCAGAGGCTACACTCTTAGCGGACGCAGTGCATATTGTCGATATACATTTACAGTTCGGGACATGATATTTACGCTACTATGCCTGATATTTGGTGCTTATTGCATTATCGGAATATATCGCGGGGCAATGTATTCAAATTACTTCCCGTCGATTATATTTGGCGATATAAGCATATATTCACTAAGCGTATTTTTATCTTATTTTCTACTCTGCTCATTACCCATTATAATACACATTCGGGAGGAAATATTGTGGAAAGCTATACAATCAAAAATCTGAATTTTACATATCCTGCAAGCGAAAACAAAGCTCTTCTAAATGTTAATATAAGCATAGAAAAAGGGAGCTTTGTTACCATTTGCGGTCATATAGGCTCAGGAAAAACTACTCTTATAAAACAACTAAAACCATCCGTTGCACCGCATGGGATAGCTGACGGTGAGATTTTATTCGAAAACAAGGCACTTTGCGAGATTTCATTTCGCGAACAAAGTCAGAAAATCGGATTTGTAACTCAAAATCCCGAAGCACAGTCCGTTACTGACAAGGTATATCACGAAATAGCTTTTGGCCTTGAGAGTCTTGGCTTTGATAATGACGAAATTAAAAGACGTGTAGCTGAAACCGTCGCATTTTTTGGTATACAGGATATTCTTCATAAAAATATCAGTGAGCTTTCCGGCGGTCAAAAGCAAATTGTAAATCTTGCATCAATTATGGCAATGCGCCCGTCTGTAATTATACTTGACGAACCTACAAGTCGTCTTGACCCGATAGCAAGCACAAAATTTATTTCTGAATTAGAAAAAATAAATCGCGAAATCGGAACAACCATTATTATAACTGAGCATAATCTTAACGATGTTTTTGCAATTTCGGATAAAATAATTGTACTCGAAAACGGAAGAGTAATATGCGATACCACACCTCACGAGGCGGGAAAAATATTAAGAGATACTAACAGTGCAATAACAAAAGCACTTCCCACACCAATGCGTGCTTACAGTGCAAGCACAAGCGATGATGTGTGCCCTGTTACAATACGCCAGGGACGTGCATGGTTAGAAAAGCAAAATTTAAACAAGACTCTAAAAACCGAAGAAAATGAAATAACACATACGGAGGTTGTACTTAATTTAAAAAACCTCTTTTTCAGATACGAAAAAAACAGTAATGATGTTATAAACGACCTTAACCTTAAAGTGCATAAAGGCGAAATACTTGCTATAACAGGTTCAAACGGTGTCGGAAAAAGTACACTGCTATCGTTAATTGCAAATTTAAAAAAGCCATATAGCGGAAGTATTATTTCTAATGGCAAGGTTGCACTGCTCCCCCAAGAGCCAAAGCTTTTATTGGTAAAAAATACAGTGTTTGAGGATTTGTATGACGTAGCATCAGGTACTGATAACGAAAAGAAAGAACGTATTGAATATATTACAAAGTTATGTAAAATTTCTACACTTCTAAACCGACATCCGTTTGACCTTTCGGGCGGAGAAATACAAAAAATTGCATTGGCTAAGCTTTTGCTGGCAAATCCTGATATTTTATTATTAGACGAGCCTACAAACAACATTGATGCATTTTACAAAGAAGAAATATGCTCACTCTTAAAAAACATTGCAAAAAATGGCACTACTGTGGTTATGGTGTCTCACGATTTGGATTTTTGTGCAGAGTGTGTACACAAATGTACTATGTTTTTTGACGGAAAAGTTACAACACCCACAAGTGTGCGCGAGTTCTTTTCTTCTAACAGTTATTACACAACGTCGGCAAACAGAATGTCAAAGCACATACTTCCCAATGCTATAACCGTACACGATATAACAAACGCTTTGGGAAACAGCGAAATTCAACCACAAAAAACAGAGTATATCCCCCAAAAGCCAGCTATTGCACAAACAGAAAATCAAGTTAAAGAAAAAGTCAAAAGAAATCTACCAAGCCATACTATTGTATCGGTTATTATGTCGCTTATGGCAATTCCTATAACTTTGTTTTTTGGAATATACTTTTTAAACGATGAGCACTATAATCTTATAAGTCTTTTAATGGTTATTGAGGCACTTGTACCTTTTGCACTTATTTTTGACGGACGCTCACCCAAGGCACGTGAAATAATTATAATTTCCGTAATGTGTGCCATAGCAGTCGCCTCGCGTGTTGCATTTGCAGCAGTACCCAGTATAAAACCATTTATGGCAATAGTAATAATATCAGGCATTGCACTCGGTGGCGAAACAGGCTTTTTAGTGGGTGCAGTTTCGATGTTTGTTTCTAATATGTATTTCGGGCATGGGGCATGGACACCGTGGCAGATGTTTACATACGGTCTTATAGGGATGTTTGGTGGTCTTGTGTTTAATAAAAAACATAAATTACAAAAAAGAATACCAATATCACTTTATGGATTTTTGTCAGCAATAATAATACATGGCGGAATAATGAACCCCGCCTCCATTATTATGGGACAAGGCAAAATAACATTGGGTATGATTTTATCCGCATACGCCAGGGGCTTTGGCATGGATTTGGTTCAGGCAATTTCCACAACCATATTCTTGTGGCTTTTAGCACCCATTATGCTTGAAAAATTAAACAGAGTAAAAAATAAATACGGATTACTTTAGGGAGATTTCTCACACATAAAAAACCATTTTATACAATATTTTTAATTATTGCAAAATTGGTTATAATAAAATTATAACAATTTAACAATATAAAATCTTTCAGAATTATTGACAAAAGAAGCGTTTGGTGATATAATAGTAAAAATGGTTTTTAGAATGTATTTGTTACATTTTAAAGAATTAAATGTTCATATAATTTGAGAAATACTAAAGGAAAGGGATATGGCTATGTTTAAGCACAACTACAATTTAAAATCCAAGTTGTTCGGTAGTTATATATCTTTGTTTTGTATTTCTGTTTTTAATTGACAATTCCATTGTCAATTTTTTTTTGGAAAACGGTAGAAAGGGGATAATTTTAAAATGAAAGCACAGCTTATTTTGGAAAACGGCATGCGCTTTACTGGCGAAATGTTTGGCGACAAAAAAAATATTGCCGGAGAAGTAGTATTCGCAACGGGTATGACAGGCTATCAGGAGGAACTTACCGACCCTGCCCTTGCAGGACAAATTGTTACAATGACATTTCCTTTGGTAGGAAATTACGGTATAAACTTAGAGGATAACGAATCTAAGCACGCGTATCTTAATGCTCTTGTTGTTCGTGAAAAGTGCAATCATCCGTCAAACTTCAGAAATGAAATGGATATTGATGACTTCTTAAAATCAGAAGGTGTTGTAGGTCTTGAGGGCATAGATACAAGAGCGCTCACAAGAGTACTTCGCGATTCAGGTTCTATGAAAGGCGCTATAATGCAGGGCGAGCCAACTGATGAAGAGGCCTTTGCTCTTATGAATTCTTTAGATAACAAAGATATTATAATGAATACAACAACAAAGAAAAGTTATGTAATAAATCCCAACGGCAGCACACACGTTGCGTTTATAGATTTGGGAACAAAGAATTCAATTTTAAAAAGACTCGAAAATCATGATTGCAAAATAACAGTGCTACGAGCAGATGTAACAAGTGCACAAATCGAAAAGCTTAACCCCGACATGGTATTTGTTTCTAGTGGCCCGGGTAATCCTGATGACGCAACTGCTACAGTAGATACAATAAAAGCATTGGTCGGCAAGTACCCAATACGCGGTATAGGCATGGGAAATATCTTAATAGGTATGGCATTAGGTTGTAAAACAGAGAAAATGAAGTTTGGTCATCATGGCGGAAACCAGCCTGTAAAAGACACATCAACAGGTAAGATTTATATAACCTCTCAAAGCCACGGCTATATTTTAACAGATTTCCCTGATGATGTTGTATCAACCTTTGTAAATGTAAATGACGGAACTTCTGAGGGTATATCACACAAGAAGTACTCAGTACAAAGTGTTCAGTTCCACCCCGAAGCTGCACCCGGTCCTTTGGATACAACACTAATCTTTGACAGATTCTTAGAGGAGGTAAAATAATATGCCTTTAAATAAATCAATAAAAAAAGTTTTGGTAATAGGCTCAGGTCCTATTATAATCGGACAGGCAGCTGAATTTGACTATTCAGGAACACAGGCTTGTCAGGCAATTAAAGAAGAAGGAATAGAGGTTGTTTTAATCAACTCCAACCCTGCCACAATAATGACAGACAGAGGCATGGCAACAAGCACATATATTGAGCCTCTCACAATAGATAATATCGAAAAGATAATCAAAAAAGAACGTCCTGATTCTATCATTGCGGGTATGGGCGGTCAGACCGGTCTTAACCTTGCATGTGAGTTGTATGACTCAGGTATACTTCAAAAATATGGCGTGAATGTAATAGGTACATCTATCGAATCAATCAAAGAGGGCGAAGACAGAGACAGCTTTAAAAAGCTTATGGAACGCACAAACCAACCTATTGCACCGTCAGAAATAGTAACAACAGTTGAAGATGGTATTGTATTTGCCAAAAAAATAGGCTACCCTGTTATTATACGTCCCGCATACACACTTGGCGGAACAGGCGGCGGTATTGCAGAAAATGAAGAACAGCTTATCGAAATCCTATCACAAGGTCTTCACCTTTCAAGAGTAGGTCAGGCACTTTTGGAAAAATCAATAAAGGGTTGGAAAGAAATCGAGTTCGAAGTAATGAGAGATGGCGCAGGCAACAGTATTACAATCTGTTCAATGGAAAATGTTGACCCCGTTGGCGTGCACACAGGCGACTCAATAGTTGTTGCACCTGCTCTTACACTTGCAGACAAAGAATACGAAATGCTCAGAAAAGCTGCACTTGATATTATAAACTCAATTGAAATCAAAGGCGGATGTAACGTTCAGTTCGCACTTGACCCCGAAAGCTTTGACTATGCAGTAATAGAAATAAACCCAAGAGTTAGCCGTTCTTCTGCATTAGCATCTAAAGCAACAGGCTACCCTATTGCAAAGATTGCGGCAAAGATTGCCCTGGGTTATAATCTTGATGAAATCAAAAACGCAGTTACAGGCAAAACATTTGCTTGCTTTGAGCCTGCAATAGACTACGTAGTAACAAAAATTCCAAAGTGGCCTTTTGATAAATTCTGTGGTGCAAAGAGAAATCTTGGCACAAAGATGATGGCAACAGGCGAAGTAATGTCAATTTCAAATACCTTTGAAAGCTCGCTGTTAAAGGGTATACGTTCATTGGAAATCAAGCAATACACACTCGAACACAAGGCCGCAAAGGCAAGAACAACTGCAGAGTTAAAGAGCAGAGTTGTTGTTCCTGATGACGAGAGATTATTTGACCTTGCAGAACTTATAAGAAGAAAATATAATCTAAACAAGCTTAGCGAAATAACAGGTATGGATATGTTCTTCCTGCACAAAATCCAAAACATTGTCGAGGCCGAAGAAGAACTAAAAACTTATACTCTTGATACACTAACCTACGATGTTTTAAAGAAATATAAGAAAATGGGCTTTAGTGATAAGGGTATTGCCGAGCTTATAGGTTGCGGCGGCGATGATGTATACAAAAAACGTATAGAGCTTGGTATTAAGCCTGTATATAAAATGGTTGATACATGTGCGGCAGAATTTGAGGCAGTTTCACCATATTACTATTCAACATACGACGAAATAACTGAGGCTATACCATCTGATAAAAAGAAGGTTATAGTTATAGGCTCAGGTCCTATAAGAATAGGTCAGGGTATTGAATTTGACTACTGTTCAGTTCACTCTGTTATCTCACTTCAAAAAGCAGGTATAGAAACAATCATAATAAATAACAATCCCGAAACAGTATCAACAGACTTTGATACCTCGGATAAATTGTACTTTGAGCCACTAACCGAGGAAGATGTATACAACATCATCGAGCTTGAAAAGCCTGACGGTGTAATACTTCAGTTTGGCGGACAGACTGCAATAAAGCTTGCTAACTTCCTTGACGATATGGGTGTTAAGGTTTTAGGTACTCAACCAAAGCAGATAGACGAGGCCGAGGACAGAGAAAAGTTTGACGAAATGCTCGAAAAGCTTAATATCAAACGTCCTAAGGGCAAGGCAGTATGGTCAGTTGAAGAAGGTATACAAGAAGCCGAAAAACTCGAATATCCCCTGCTTGTACGTCCCTCATACGTATTGGGCGGTCAGGGTATGGAAATTACAAGAAATGAAGATGACCTTGTAAGATATTTAAAAGACGCATTTGAAAAGGACAAGAAAAACCCTGTTCTTATAGACAGATACCTTGGCGGACGTGAACTTGAAGTTGACGCTATATGTGATGGCAAAGATGTTTTAATACCAGGTATAATGGAGCATTTAGAGCGTGCGGGAGTTCATAGCGGCGACTCAATTTCTATTTATCCGCCACAACACGTAAGTGATGAAATAATAGAAAAAATAAAGGATGTAACCTACAGAATAGCAATAGAGCTAAAGGTTATTGGTATGATTAACATTCAGTTTATAGAGTTCAGAAACGAATTGTATATTATAGAAGTTAATCCGCGTTCATCACGTACAGTACCATATATAACAAAGGTAACAAACGTACCCGTTATTGATATTGCAACAAGAATAATGCTTGGCGAAACACTAAAGGATATGGGTTACGAAACAGGCATTGCACCAATTACAAACACAGTTGCAATAAAAGTACCCGTATTCTCAACCGAAAAGCTACCAAATGTTGAAGTATCACTTGGTCCTGAAATGCGATCAACAGGCGAAGTTCTTGGTGTTGGCGATAACTTTATAGAGGCAATGTACAAGGGCTTTGTAGCTGCAGGAACAACCATTCCTAAGCCTGGTTCAACAATACTTGCATCTATAAAGGATGTTGACAAAGAAGAATTCTTACCTATTGCAAAGAGCTTTTATGAAATGGGTTGCAAATTTGTTGCAACATCAGGTACTGCAAAATTCTTAGAGGATAATGGAATAAGTGTTCAGGTTGTTAAAAAGATATCCGAGGGTGTACCAAACGTTCTTGATATAATAAGAAGCGGTATGATAGACTTAATCATAGATACACCAAAGAAAGGTAACGACATACATTCTGACGGTTTTAAAATCAGAAGAACTGCAACAGAGTGTTCTATATCACTTATGACAAGCCTTGATACTGTAGGTGCGTTAGTTGATGTTATGAAGTCAGACTATAATTCTGAAAATATAGGAATAATATCTTTAGCAGATATCAAATAAAAACAAAAAGTGGTGTTGCATTAAGCAACACCACTTTTTTATTTAGTAAACAACTAATCTTCACATATACAATTTGCAAGGCAGATAACTGACGAGAGCAAGAATACTATAAAGAACGTAGCCAAACCTATAATTACAGCTATAACAGTTGTTGGGGCAATAAACTCAATAATTAAACCAACTGCCGCAAACACTATGGTTCCTATACCTCCCACAGTTATAAGGTTTTTATATTTACAAAAACAATTTTCAATACAACCTGCCTGACCTCGTAAGCCATATATGGGTGTTAATAAAATTCCAAGAGCGCCTATCAATAAATAAACCCAGAAAATCAAGCCTGTGGCAATAAGTCCGATTGAATATAATACTCCAAGAACTACACCCGAAAGGATACTTACTATGACTGCAAGATAAGCACATTCATATTTACAATTACACATAATTTTTCACCTCCCTATACTACATTGTATGCTTATATATATAGTTTGGTGAAAAGCCCATTTTTAATTATACTCTTTTATATAAAACAAACTTAAAGTTATAATCACCCTCTGTGTGTTTTTCACTTTCCTCTGCAACTTTCCATTGACTATCGCAATCAAAGTCCGCAATGTAAGTATCTGCATCTGCTTTTGCATCTACCTTTGTTATATATGCACTTTCGCAATACGGCAGTAACAATGAATATATCTCACCGCCGCCTATTACAAATGCTTTTTTGTCTTTATATTCTTTTAACACCTCAAATAGTTCATCAACTGAGCTTACTGCTATTACATCCTCACCTAAACTGTCCTTATTGCGTGTAAAAACTATATTAACACGATTTTTTAAAGGACGCCCTCCAGGGAAAGACTCAAGTGTTTTTCTGCCCATTATTACAACATTATCCATTGTGGTTTCCCTAAAAAACTTCATATCCTGCTTTATAGAAAACAATAAATCTCCGTTTTTTCCTATTCCCCAATCGCTTGCTGCTGCAACTATCATTTTAAGAGTATTCATGTTCTTCTCCTTACTCATATCTTATTATCATTTCGCCATCGCCCTTATAAAGCGACATATCAAAGCTTTTATCACCATCTACACCCTCAACAAGACTTTTTAACACCGAAGCTTGCTTTTGTGCCCATGCAACATCAGTTGCATATTGGTTTGTACCGGGCTTTGATGGATTCCAACGCATTTTATAAAGTGTGTTTTGCCCTGAGTTTATGTAATGTTTACTTATCCAATGTGCTGCACCGTAAATAGCCTTATCTATGCTTGTCCAACCCTCATTGTATGCATACTCCGCACCGCCGCCGACAGGGTCTTCATCATATGCACCTATACCAAAGAGGTTATATACCTTTTTCCCCTTATGCATAACTCCCAAGGCAAGTTCAGAGGTTCCGTTTCCGCTCTCGTGAACCGAATGTACTGCCAAGTAAATCTCGCTTATTCCGCTTGTTCTTGACGCGTCTATAAACACATTTGCTTTACCTTTTAAAATACCCTTGTCGCTCAGGTATTTGTTTAGTCTGTCCTCGCTTATACCATTTGTATTTCTAAGGTCAAGAAATTGATATCTGCCATACTCTGTATTTAGGTTTTTTGTATCCATATATTTTACCACTTCATCACGCGTTGCTTTTTTTGCGTTTGATGTAAACGTGGTAGGTGATACATTCATCTGCATTGAAATTGCCTCATCCAATGTGTATCTGCTTTTTGAATAGCTTACGGGCATTTGAACAGAGGACAGTCTCTCCTCTACACTTTGTGATATGATTTTAGGCGAAATCTGTTCATTCTCTGCATAAACAACAATGTTAAAATAATCCTCGCGCCCGTCCCCTGTTGATACACTTATCATAGACATTCCCTCGGATAGCGCACTCATTTGGCCATTATGTATTGAAACAACACTCTCGTTTGAGCTTTGCCATATAAGATTTTCTGAATTTTGGGGGTACGTATACGTTTTTAAATTATACTTTTCGCCTACCCTCATACAATCGGGTGCATTTGTTATAAATAATGCCTTATATGGTGGATTTGCTATTTTTACATATATTGTACACTCTGCCTTAAAGCCTCCATCATCTGTAGTTGCAATTACTTTTGCACTGCCTGTACCTACGGGCGATACTACTCCGTTTTCATCTACATAGGCAACTGCAGTGTCAGAGCTTTTCCAATGCACCTTTTTATTTGTTGCATCACTTGGCAAAACCTCAGCTTTTAGAGGCGCGCTTGCATATTGGTCTATATAAAATAACATATCTTGTCGGGATAGTTTTACACCCTCCGCTGCTTTTATAACCTCTACATCAAATTCATCGAATGCTCCATCACATTCTACTTTAATTTTTGTTTTTCCGCCCTTGTTCATAGATGTTATTAACCCATTTTCATCAACTGATATAATTGACGTATCGGCAGATATATATGTAAAATCACGGTTTGTAGTATTTAGCGGTATAGTTCTTACATTTAGTTGTATTTGCTTTTTATCACCGTCAATATAAAATACAAGCTTTTCATTTTTTAACTCAATCCCCCTGCACTTTATAATATCAGTAAATGAGGTTGAGTATTCAAAATAATTTTTATACTCTTTTTCTATGTCATCAGGACTAAAAAAGGTGTTTTCCTTGGCACTTGCAACAAGAGATATAAAAACACATATAATAAATACAATAATAAATTTTAATCTTCTCATTTTAACAAAAAATTAAGTCCTTTTACATTCTTAAATCGTTTATAAGCATACCGCTATATTGCTCAACATTAAACCTCTTCGCAAACATTTTACACTTGCACATAAATAGGTAATACACATTCTTTTTACAGAATCTGAGTGTCTCAAAGTTACCCTGTCCCTTTGCTATAATAACATCTGCATTTTCGATTTTTACCTTTACCTCTTCCTTAACTTTGTCTATACACGTTCCTGCAATTTGTGTACCATTGTCAAAGACACTGATCACATCACAAAGACCCACTTGCTTTGCGTCAGTCATTGTTGCATCGTTTAAAACATCTTTTCCCCTTACTATGGCCTCGACCTTTAAATGGGGATAATTTTTTATTATATTCTTAATAAAAATCTTATCGGTTACAATCTCACCGCAATTATCTGTAATATACACAAGGCTTTTTGCATCTTTAAGGTCGTTTTTAAGGTTTTTAATTTCGTCCTGATTAACTTCTATATCTTCTGCAGTGTCTATATATTCATACAGTTTTTCCTCACTGACATTCGCTACTGCACCAAAATCAATATAGTTTCCCATCATAGCGTATTTTAGTGCACTTTGAATAGGGTCTTTCCCCGCCTCGATTTTACCTTGTATCTTGTCTTCCATAGATAGCATTATGCTGTTAAAGTGGTGTTTTATATCAGTATAATCCTCCAACTCTCCCCACATTTGTTTTTGAAGATTGTTAATCCTTTCAACCAGAAGAGGCGCACTGTCAGTTAATTCTGCTTTTGAAATAATTTCTAAAACAGACTTTATATAGCTAAGCTTTTCTTCCTCACTGCAATCTTTGGGATAGACAGCAGCATATTTATTTATAAGACAAAAAACACAATCCTCACAAAGACGTATATTTTCCATAATTTTTCCTTTCTTTTTTGCAACAATAGAAAATAATAGTAAAAATTTTTTTATTTAAAATATTCTTCCACTTTTTGGGTGTTCTCTTGGCAATATTCTATTTCAGATGAATACATTCTTACGATATCAAGCATCTTCTCCAAATTTTCGCACCCTGAGCATATTGCTCCTATTACCCAACAACTCAAAAGCGCAAACCCAACACCGCTTTTGAAGTGGCGGAATATAAAGTAGCATGCAAGTTGTTCAAAGAAAATCTGTAAATCATCTCTTTGAAATATACCGACACCATTTGAGTTTTTCAGTTTTTTAAGCTCTTTTTCCCAATTCTTATCAAGTCTTTCAAGAGATATGTAAAAATTATAGAGTTCTTGATTTGAAAATTCAAACGTCAAACTGTATTTTCTTGCAAGCTCTTTTAATCTTTCAAGAACAGATATGTTTCTGTTCTGCAAAACACCAAAAACCTCCGCACGTTCTATAAAAAAGGCGTTATTTTCTGCCGATGATGGCAAAGGGATAAAAAACTTTTCTTCTTCTGTAAGTATAATCCTTGTTGCCTCTTCGCAACAAAGACCTAAACCTATCTCAGTAAAATCTTCATAAAAATTGCAAAATCTCGGATGCAGATAGCATATATCACATATTGCATCTTCACCAAGCTCACATATAATATCACAAAGACCGCTTTGGTTAAGAAATGGACAACGCTCACCATCCTGCAACACAAAATGCGGAACCTCGCCCTCGATACTATCCCTTATCCTTTTTGCAAACTCACCATCAAGGGAATTGTATAAATCCATCGTATCTTCGTCAATATCAATTTCCCAGCCTATGCAACAACTGTGCTTACATGCTCCGGCAATACATTTAAATTTTTTATAGTAATTCGGAACTACTTCTTTCATAAAAACCTCGTTCAGACTCGTGTCAAGTCAGTAGAAAAATCATCCTCAACACATTTATCATGTGTTATTTTTTTATTATACGTAATTTAGACAACATTAGATTCCCAAAATCACTATGTCCTGATATTGTGCAAACTTCTCCAAACATAAAAAGCCCCGTGCCGGGACAGGTAATCCCCGAATCAAGTATACCCTTAAGTCCTGCACAACCAAAAATTACAGCATCTTTATCGTGATAAAAGCTCTCAATCCTGCCCTGCACTTCATCATGAGCAATATATCTTAAATACATAGTTTCTGACAAATCCCGTCCCGAGAAAATTTTCCCGTCAATCTCAGAGAGGTGAGCATTTATTCCATATTCATCAGATAAAGTCAGGTGTTCAAAATCGTCCTTTTCAATTCCATATTTTTCTTTCTGTTTAAAAAGCCACTCTTTAGCCTCACAACCATCTATTTCATTTATCCATCTACCGGAATACGAAACCTTATGCTCACTCAAAACACTGTGAATATTTTCGCTTATTACCTCAAAATTATATCGACTGTCATCAATAAGAAAAACTGCTACCTCACTTCTGCCCGTTATCAGTCCTTTTTCTCCTGTAATGGGATTGATTGCCGCAGCTCCGCCGACAAGAGGGGCGCCCGTTTTTTCTGCCAACGCCTTTATAAATTCGTTTTCGTTCCCCACATTCCCGAACAAAACAACGCCAGCCTGCCACTTTCCGTCAGGTATATTCTTAAGGCAGTCCTCATATGTTCCTAATAGCATCACACCTTCAACATCGAACGGAGAAGCCATTTTTTTTAAATCAGTTTCGTCTTCTGCACCTGCAAAACCAAAACTGGCCGCTCCAAAACCATCTGCATCCCCACACACAGGAGTATAAAATATCATCTCCATAGTTCATTTCTCTCCTATTTTTTATATAAACACTTTTCTGACAAAACCCAATAATTCTCAGCTTACGCTCGCGTTATGTAAAAGCACAAAATTCTACTTTGCATATTGATAAGCATTCTCTTTTTGAGGCAAAACGAAGCGAAATGCATTATGGCAAATCTCAAACTCTGTTTCCCCCGCATCTATAATCTCTCCATCAACACACAACCTCATATTCCCATCTAAAGGCGTCAGTTTAATTTTGGAACATTTTTCACTCAATATTACCTTATCAATATTTTTAAGCTTTAAAAAATTGCCTTTCATATAAAACGGAAGCAAATATAAAAATTTAAATCGGGAAACATTTTTAATTATATTGATATTGATTAACCCGTCGCTTACTAAAGCAAGTGGATTACTTTTAATTCCGCCACCACAGTAGCATCCGTTGGCAATGGATGTAAGCAGGAGCTTTCCTCTGTATTTTTCTTTTCCATCCATTTCAATTTTTAAATTTGCACCTTTTTTGCGGATAAGAGTAACAAAAATAGAAATCAAGTATGATACAGGGCCTGATAAAAACGGCTTTTTTTCTATTTCTCCTTTTAAATCCGCAACATTGCAGTCAAAACCAATATTGAACATATTGGCACAATAACCCGTAACCTTTTTCTCACCTGTTAGCGTCTTGTATCTGATTGCATCACACATGATACTTTTCCCCGTGATTTGGGATAAAATATCCCCAAAATTTCCATAGCCTTTAAAATTACGGCAAAAATCATTTCCCGTTCCCGCAGGAATAACTCCAATCTCAACATCTTCAAAACCCATTGCACCATTTAAGACCTCATTTAAAGTCCCATCACCGCCGCAAGAGATAAATCTTGCAGCGCCATAGGTTTCACAATAGGATTTAACATATAAAGTGGCATCCCCCACTGATTTTGTTATGTAAATTTCGCCATTAAATCCTGCCAAGTTGTTGATTTTATTTATTATGTCTTTTACATTTTTTCCAAGTCCGGCACGCGGATTTATAATAAAAATTGTTTTCATAATTTTAACCTTTGTTAATATGTTTATCAAAATAAACTATATATTCCATAACGGGCAAATCTCTGCCCTATTAGGAATTATTTTAACATATTTTAATAATTTTTTCAAGTAGTTGTCCGCAAATATCTTAATTCTACATCTGTATTTATATAAATAACCGATTTATCGTTATAAGTAGTTCATATTAACATTTTGTAATATTATTCGTATATTTTATTTACTTTTTAATTACAGAAGTTTTACTATCCTACTTATCCACGCACTTATCCACGCTATATATTATTTGTTTTTTCCTTTTTATGCCATTTTCTTGATTTTATCCACACCCATGTGAATAAGTTTGTCCCATAATAATTGGACAAATAGTAATATTTTAAATTTTTTTATAATAGATTATTTATACATATAAAAAGACTGAAAGGAGCTATACACCAGATGTACGTTGCAGCACAACAGAATGCATGCAGAGGGATACTTGCCTTTATGCCGTCCTCTTTGCGAAAATATATGTACCGCATAAATTTTGAGGAAGCTTACGAGATACGTATGAGTTTAGGGAAACCTCTTATGATATATTACAGTGATGGTACATATTATCTTAATTCAACAGGCTTTTTAACTAAAAGTCTTAAAGGAGCACTAAAGGTTACACGCGCACACATAGATGAGGCAATAGAAATTGCAACAAAATCATCAATGTACGCCAAGCAAGACAGTATCTCCAGAGGATTTATAACAATAGACGGCGGGCACAGAATAGGTATATGCGGAAGCGGTGTTATAAAAGAGGACAAGGTTACATTCATTAAAGATATATCCACCTTAAACTACCGCCTCGCATATGAGGCAAAAGGGTGTGCGGACAAGCTTATTGAGAGCATATACACAGACAACAATATAAAAAACACACTTATTATTGCCCCTCCCGGTGCAGGAAAAACAACATTACTCCGCGATGCAATAAGACAAATTTCAAATAAGGGTATAAGAATAAGTGTTGTTGATGAACGCGATGAAATTGCATCTTTAAGCGATGGATACTCACATTTTGATTTGGGCTTAAACACTGACATTCTTGCCTCAATACCAAAAGCCACGGGTATGATGATGGCTTTAAGGTCTATGTCTCCTCAAGTGATAGCAACAGATGAAATCGGCACATCCGGGGACATAAAAGCAATTTCTGATATTATAAACTGCGGTGTAAGAGTTATTACTACCATACACGGATTTGACGTAAACGATATTAAGAATCGCAACAACCTTACATCTCTTACAGGTTTCTTTGATGTTTTTGCAATTTTATCAAGAAACTATAAGACGTCAGAATTTAAAATGGAAATACGTAAAAACAATACTGTTTTATAAAATAAAGGGGACACTAAATTTATGTTTAAATTTATTTTTGCTCATTTAGTGCTTATTGCTTCTTCGGCCTTTGGATTTTACAAAAGCTTTAAGCTCAAGGGCAGGTTAAAAAATCTAACAGAAATAAAAAATGCACTAAGAATTTTAGAAAGTTGTATTCGATTTACATATACTGATATTTCAAAAGCTTTTTTAGAGGCGCATAAGCTATCTGACACCTCAGGAGTATTTAAATGTGTCTCCGATAATATAAAAACAATGGGTGCTTCTAAGGCATGGCAATATGCTATAAATAAAAATGCGCCATCACTATGTCTTATTAAAGAGGATATACATACTCTCTCTTTACTTGGTGCAAAGCTTGGAATGACCGATGAGAGCGAACAAATAAAAACAATAGAATGTGTTATGAATATGCTTGATATACATATTGCCTCTGCACGCTATGAATGTGAAAAATATTGCAGGTTGTACAGTAGCGGAGGAATTCTTACGGGGGCATTCTTATGTCTGGTGATGGTGTAGAATTATGAACGTAGATTTAATTTTTCAGATTGCAGGTGTAGGCATTGTAATTGCTGTACTAAATCAGCTCCTGTCGCGTGCCGGACGTGATGATATGGCACTTATGACTACCATTGCAGGACTTATCGCAGTGCTTTTAATTGTAATAGAAGAAATAAGCACTCTGTTTGAAACAGTAAAGAATATTTTTAATTTGTAGCTATGGATATTTTTAAGGTTATAGGAATAGCACTCATAGGCGGTTTACTGTCCCTGTTTTTGAGGGAGTACAAAAAGGAATTTGCTATAGGTGTTTCGCTTGTGTGTGCAATTATAATAATGTCGTACACTGCCGAGACGGTAATTTCCGTTGTAAATTCAATTTTTCAAATAACACAAAAAAGCGGTGTTGACAAGAAGTATTTTGAAATAATTATAAAGGTTGTCGGCACATCTTATATAACTCAATACGGCGGAGAATTACTACGCGACTGCGGAGAGAGTGCTATTGCTCAAAAGGTGTTTTTGGCAGGCAAGGTATTTATACTGTTTATGACAATGCCCATTATAGAGGGATTTCTGGAGGTATGCATTGAAACGATTGGTTATATTTAGCTTTATATTTCTTATATTCTGTGCTACTGCCTCAGGCGCCGAAATTCCATACATAGAGGGCGAGGAGCTTTTTAATAATGCAGTTACATCTCTAAGCCAAGGTAATTTTACTCTAAATCCCATAAAAATGCTTGAGCTTTTGTTTTTTAATCTTACCGACGAGTTAAAAAACGAGGCACATTTTATGCTTACCATGATAATTATTGCAGTTATAAGTTCAATTACAAATGTGCTTTCAACGTCGCTTGGCGAGAAAACAAGTGCAGAGGCGGCATTTTTTACAGTTTATGCTCTTATGAGTGCTCTTTGTTTAAAATGCTTTTCTATTGCTCTTGAATACACCACAGACGTAACATCTATGATGTGTACATTTATTACAAAACTCTCCCCTGCAATAATGATTACACTTGCAATAAGCGGGAAGCCGGTAAGTGCTGCCGCATTTGAACCTGTCCTTTCGGGAACTGTATACATAATTTCTATTATTATAGAAAAAGCACTGATACCACTTATTGTATTTGGCGCTATTTTAAGTATTGCATCAAATATGACATCAGGTGTAAAATTAGGCGGTTTTTCTAAAGTTATAAACTCCGTTTCGAAATGGCTCCTGGCGGCAGTTATAACTATATTTACAGGAGTAAATGCAATTTATGGCCTTAATGCGCCCGCACTTGATGCAATGAGTGCAAAGTCCTTAAAATTTACAATAGGTACACTTGTACCGGTTGTAGGCGGTTTTTTATCGGACACATTAGAAACGCTTATTGGCGGTGCAAAAATAATGAAGAATGCAACAGGCACAGCAGGTATTATTGCCATTGTGGGAATATGCGCTATACCCATAATAAAAATAGGAATAATACAATTTATACTAAGGCTTGTGGGAGCGATGTGCGAGCCTGTTACAGACGCAAAAATAAGCTCAATGATTTGGGATATAGGTAAGTCTGTTACTACTCTTTTTGCCATTGTAATTATGGTAGCAGTATTATTTATAGTAAATATAGCTATGATAATCGGCTTTAGCATGTAGGATAGCAGACTTGATTTTGTAACATCAGTTGCAGAAAGGAATTACTAAAAAATGAAAAGCTACATAATAACAATAATCGGTGCAACATTGCTTTCTTCTATAGGTGTTATGCTTACTCCCGAAAGTATGCGTAAATATGTCAGCATAATAACAGGCTTTATAATTATAAGCGCTATTATTGCACCGTTATCTGCACTTACAAATATCAATATATTTTCGGGGCTTGATGACATCAGCACTGATACCAATAATTATGAGGAGATTTATTCCGCTTCTGTTTCGAGCGCCATATCCGATAGAATAAAAAAGGACATAAAAGAAAGGTTAAAAGATGAGTTTGGTTATACAGGAGATGTATCTCTTAAGCTTTTAACAGAAGATGGCAATATAAAAAGCATAAGCGAAATTACATTACATTCTCCAGCAGCGGAGGATAAAGTAATACAAAGGCTCATGGAAGTATACAACGTAAACGAGGTAGTGGCAAATGGAAAAAGATATATTAAAAAAAATAGTCAAAAACAAGAATAATCGTGTGTTAATTTTAATAGTTATAATAGGACTTATCTTTATTTCTTTTATTGGCGGCACAACAAAGGACAATGTTACAGCCAAAAATTCTGCACCCGTATCGGCAAGCGAGGAAGAGCGTTTAAACAAAATCCTTGAAGATATAGACGGCGCAGGCAAGGTAAGTGTAATGATAACCTACTACGGGACAAACGAGAAAAACATAGCCTACGAAAAGCGAAAAAACACCACATTGGTTGGCGCAGGGAACGAAAGCTACGACGAAAAAGCCGTTATGAACGATGGTGAACCTATGGTTATAAACGAGGTGTATCCTAAAGTTAAGGGTGTTATTGTAACTGCCGAGGGTGCTGATAATATTTCGGTTAAAGAAAAACTCACCCGCGCAGTTATGGCAGCTCTTGACGTGGAGGCACACAAAATATGTATTTACAAAAAAGGAGGTAATTGATTTGGTTTTAAAAAAGAAAGAGATTGTAGCTGCATCATTGGTGCTATTGATTGGAATTGCGGGATACCTTAACTGGTCATATCAGGATACCATTGAGGTAAGCGATGGTCAAAGCTACATAGAAACCGGCAAGAAACTTGGTGAGGCACAGTTTGTTTCGACTGTTGAGGAAGATGTTGAAGAAAACAACAATGAGCAATCAGAGGAAGATACTTCTGATGAGGAAAAAGCCACTTCAACAGTAGAAAGTGTTACTGACACTGACGGAGGGTATTTTGAGCGCGCACGCTTAGAGCGTGAGAGCGCACGTTCAAAGTCTATGGAAATTCTTAATGCAACCGCCGCCAATACAAACTTTGACGGAGAAATAAGAAAAAAGGCAGGTGATAAGATAATAAATATTTCTTCGGAAATAGAGGCAGAAAATGAAATTGAGAGCATAGCGCAATCAAAAGGCTATAGCGAAATATGTGTATATGTAAGCGATGACAGTGCAAGAATAACTGTAAAAAAAGAAGGTTTTTGTGCTGATGACGTAGTAAAACTCACCGAAATTGCAACAGACACATTAAATTTATCTGCAAATTCTATAAAAATAGTTGAAGTTAAGTGATTTTTCTGTTATAATATATTTATGGTAGAAATAATAACGTAAGTTCGCATACGTTATAATTAAAAAATTTGCGGACAGAAAGGCTATGGTAAATACAATGGACGAAATTATAAAAAACGAAGAAGTTGTTGAAGAAATCGTTGAAGAAGCAACTCTTGCC
>JAZNPJ010000002.1:0-6380 GCA_045589635.1 Clostridia bacterium | reverse complement strand
TGTGATGAGTCATACTTTAAAAGATGAGCAAGCATCTTTGGGCTTGTAAGATCGTTTATAGCAACTACCTCATAACCCTCAGCACCAAACATTTGTCTGAATGCAAGACGGCCTATACGACCGAAACCGTTAATTGCAACTTTAACTGCCATTTGATTTATCCTCCTAATCAAAAATTTATTATAGTTTTAAGGGTATAATTTTTTACCCCATCTTCTATATTTTACCTCAAATTTACTAAATATACAAGAGTATTTAATAATTTATATGTAATTTTTCGCATTTGCACAAAAATATGATACATATATTACATAAATTTGTCTTTTATTTCACAAAGAACGAGAAAATCTCGGTGGGCTGACAGATTTTAGATGCAGAATACACGAAACGAAGTAAAATGCAGACATATCTGCATTTTACCTTGCCCGAAGGCGTACGAGGGTACGTCGAATGGTGAGTTTTGTGTATAGTTCAAAGGCATAAAATAAGAAAATCTGCAAATATGCAGATTTTCTTACCTTGATTTTACAATTCTTACAAATTACAAATTTATCATATAATATTTTACGTGCCTTTGAACGTTCTGCGCTAAAAGATTCAGCCCTTATTTCACAATGTTTTTAATAAACCTTTGTGCTATCGGATTTTCTTGTCTTAAATCCACATTACAGATTACATATTTCTTGCCGTTATACACCTTTTCGGCACATGCAAGTACCGTGTGCCATTCTCCGTTATCATCCATATTACCGCTTGTTAATATAGGAGTAAAGCCCTCAGCTTCAAAGGTGTTATACAGAATTGGAGTAATCATATCACTCTCTTTGTTATACCAATATGAGAAGTCCTTTTCCTTAAACTCTGCAACTGCACTGTGTCCTGTCTTTCTGCTTGCAAAGTGTACAGGCAACATTCCGCAAGCCTTAACCTTTACAGTCTCACCTGCTATTTCATATTCACCCGGTTGAAGATTTGTTATAAATTCAATATCTTCGTTTTTATTAACCTCAACCTTCTTGAATACTTCAATAGTTTGCGCAGTATGTGTAACAACATTACCACATTCATCAAGAAGAATTGCTTTTAATGTAAATACTTCCCTGTCATCAACACTGTCAATAACAAATTCTGCATTAGAAGCGTATGTTACACCGCACTCCTTCATATCTACAATGTCTTCTCCAGAAAGCTTTCCTAACTCATAAACTAACTTGTACTTACCGCTCTTATTGGTATCGTTACAAATATAACACTCAATAGAAATCTTTTCTCCCTCGTAGTATGTAAATCTGTCTGTTCTTAATGAAAGCATAATCGGCTCAAGAGCATTTCTGTATGCAAAATATGCAGGTTTTGGATTTCTTCTGCAGTCCATAATTGTTTTCATCCAGCCGCTTGGCCATGCATCAATAAACAAGTGCACTGCATTAGATACCATTCTGTCATCACGTCTGAATGCCTCTGTCATCATTCCAACACCCTTTGCCTGGAATGTTTGGCTCTTTTCTACCCAATCCTCCAATGAATCGCCGTCATCATAGAAGAAATAGTGGAAGTCCGCAGTTTGTGCGTTTACTATATTTTTGGGATTAAATGGCTCTGTTAACCATTCTTTTGGATAACACTCTCTCATAACTTCTGCAAAGTCAAGACCCTCTGTACCATATTCACCGCAACCGTAATACCAGCCCGGCTTAACGGGTAGCCAATATCCCTTATGGAGCTTACCTATATCAATGCCATGTGCATTGTACCACATCGGATAGCAGTGATTATCAGGCATAAACTTGCTTGGCGGGTCGTAGTCTCCGTCAACGTGCTTTATAACTCTGTCGGGGTTTTGCAACCATACAGCACTATCACAACTCTCAAAGAATGTTTCAAGCTCTTTTCTGTTAAAGTGTCTGTGTGGCTCGTTATTCGCATTCGGGAATGGCTCGTTTATGTACGAAACAACAACGTTACATGGATGCGAACGTACTATTCTTTCCATTTCCTCAGATTGTCTTATACCCTCTGCAAACTTTGTTCTTCTCATACAACCAAACAACGGAAGGTCTGTTTGTGTCATAAGTCCCAACTTATCACAGTATTCATAAATCTCGTCCTGAACAGGTCTTTGAGTCAAACGGAGGAAATTCATGTTACATATCTTTGCCAAAAGGATATCGTCTATAAGCTGGTCTATATCGCCTCTTAATACATCCTGTTGCTCAAAGCCCATTGTATTTGCGCCTCTTAGACGTATCTTTCTTCCGTTAAGATAGAACATACCCTTTGGTGTGGATTCGTTATCCTGAGTAAATGAACGGACACCAAACTGTCTGCACTGTCTGTCAATAACCTCGCCTTTATAAATAACCTCAACCTGCACCTGATACAGATATGGTGTTTCAAGCTCCCATATTTTTGGGTTTTGTATCTCAAACGGAATTTTGTATACATTTATACCTTTTTTAAGAATCATCGGCAGGCCTTTTCCAAGCTGGTCCTTTACCGCTGCTTCTGTTAAAGAGTCGCCCATACCTACAGTCTTTACTGTCTGTGGAATGTATTTATAATCCTTTATGGTTGTTTCTTTAAAGTTTTGTCCGTAAACAGATATGTTAAATTCAATATCCTTAAAGCAGTAGTCGGCATTTATAACCTCAACCCACATTTCGTTTTGTCTTACAAATATATCCGAAATGCTTACACGGTTTCTTATATCAACATATACTTTATCGTAAATACCCATTCCCGGAGGACAATGGTGCCATCCATCCTCAGCACCGTCCCATCCAAGACCTGTTGCTGCATAAAGCTTGTCGCCCTCTGTCTTTTCCTGTGTAGCAAAGGCATTACCTAAGTAAATATAGTCGTTATAAACCTCAACCTTTAATGTATTTACACCCACTTTGATATTTTCGCATATATCAAACTCAAATGGCGAGAAAAAGCCCTCATGCATACCAACGCACGTATCGTTTATGTAGACGAATGTTTTGTAGTCAACGCCCTTAAAGCAAATATAATATGCCTTGCTTTTATCAACCTTGTCGAGCACAAATTCAGTTGTATAAACCTTTTTTGCATACCCCTGCGGTCCGCCATAATGCGGAAGTGTAACCTTTTCGCCGTCAACATCAAATTCAGTAAGCGGAATCTGAACATTTAGCTTTTGAATTTCGGGAGCATGGTTCTCTAAAAACGGTGCATATTTTGCACGCATTTTACTAAGCTCTTCTTTTAGTTCCTCTTTTGTGGACATTTTGTCCTGAATTTTTATGGAACTATGTCCGCTATCTTTTAAGGATATGGCTTTAATATCTCTTTTTACAGGTGTTTGTTCCTCTAAAAACTCCATTCTGCCGCCGATTCCGTTAGCGGCTATATTTGCAAAAAAATCAGCCATTATATTTTGTCCTCCTAAATTAACTGTTTTTATAATTATTAAGGAATTTTTTCGTTTGTTTCCTTCCCCTACATTTTAAACTAAAACAATAAAAAAAGCAAGTGATTTTTAGAAAAAATATATTTATTTTTGCAAATGGAGAATTTTTTGGTAAAATTACTTTACAAGGCTCAAAAAAAGTTGTATAATAATCTTGTATTTGTTTTACGATAACATCTTTTTAAGATGAGGAAAGGATAGATTAAAATGGAAATTAAAATTACAAAAACAACAGCTCCAAAGACAAAACCCGCAAAAGGTTCTGCACTCGGCTTTGGTAAAATTTTTACAGACCATATGTTTATTATGAACTATACAGAGGGTAAGGGCTGGCACGATGCAAGAATTGTTCCTTACGGACCTATTTCACTTGACCCATCAGCTATGGTTTTCCACTATGGTCAGGAAATGTTTGAGGGTCTTAAGGCATACCGCGGCACAGACGGTAAGGCAAGACTGTTCCGTCCTGATATGAATGCCAAGCGTGCAAATAACAGTAACCAAAGACTTTGTATTCCCGAAATTCCCGAAGAAGATTTTGTAGAAGCAATAAAAGCAGTAGTTAAGGTAGATGAGGACTGGATTCCTGAAGATGAGGGAACATCGCTATACATAAGACCTTTTGTTATTGCAACAGATGAGTTTTTAGGTGTATCGCCATCTAAGACATATCTGTTTATGATTATACTGTCTCCGAGCGGTGCATATTACGCAAACGGACTTGCTCCTGTTGGTATATGGATTGAAGATGACTATGTAAGAGCAGTTAAAGGCGGTATGGGCTATGCCAAAACAGGCGGTAACTATGCGGCAAGTTTAGCAGCTCAGGTAAAGGCTCATGACGACGGATATTCACAGGTACTCTGGCTTGACGGTGTTGAGAGAAAATACATAGAAGAAGTTGGCGCTATGAATATTTTCTTTAAAATAAATGGTAAAATTGTAACACCTATGCTGAATGGAAGTATTCTTCCTGGTGTAACAAGAAACTCAGTAATTCAACTTTGCAATTCTTTTGGTTATGAAGTAGAAGAAAGAAAGGTTTCTGTAGACGAGCTTGTTGAGGCTGCCAAGAGCGGCGCTCTTGAGGAATGTTTCGGAACAGGTACTGCAGCAGTTATTTCGCCTGTTGGTAAATTAAGATACAAAAATGATGTATTTGAAATCAACAACAACGAAATCGGCACAGTATGCCAAAAGCTTTATGATACTATAACAGGTATTCAAAACGGTTCGGTTGAGGATACTATGAATTGGACAGTAGAAGTTAACTGATAATTTTTATTAAAGCGAGTATGTTTGGGGATAGGAAAAAAAGATTCAGAATGAACAAACTGAGCAAAAAGCAAGGCTATGCCTTGCTTTTTGGTTATCCGAAGCTGTATGTGATACAGCGAGCGACAAAGTTTGTTTATCTCATTGCATTGCCTACCGCTCTTGATGTTCCGTCTACTGCTCTATCAACAGCTCTGCCTGCATCCTCTGCCATATCCCCTACTGCATCGCCCGTGTTTTCTACAGTGCCTGCAGCGTCGTCCATAGCATTGTTGGCATTATCGTTTACACTATTGTTATTACCATCCCCCGCTGTTGCTGTGGGTGTGGGTGTGGGCGCTGCCTGACCTGTTGCATCATTGTTTACTCCGCAAGAGGTAAGCATCATAAGTGCCGTAATTGCGGCTATAATAATACTTAGCTTTCTCATATTGACCTCCAAAAAATTTTTATTTTTAACATTTAAATAACAGTAATGTTTTGCTGTATTCCTTATTGTTTCCGTTTGTTAACAAAAAATTCATAACAAAAACAGGAACAAAAACTAAAATTATACCGTCTAAAAAATTGAATGATATCATTGAAGTTCAAAAAACAAAAAACGCGTATGAACAAAATTAAAAATTTTGAAAGGATTAAATTTTATGAACAAGAGACTTTTAACAATAGCACTTGCCTCAATTATGAGTGTAAGTACAGGAGTAGGTGTTTTTGCAGACAATGCAATGCCTGTAAATAATAACGATGATGTACTTCTTATTGCTGAAAATCCCGACACACAAGAAGTTGAAAATAACGAAATAACTGTTATAGGTACATATTTAGTATATAACGTTATTGTTGAGGATATAAAAGATAATACAATCATCTCAAAAGTAAACGGTGAGGAAACTCACTTTAAAATGAACGAACAAACAATTTTTAATTCAAAAACAAAGGATATTCCAACCAAAGGCGACGCTATAAAAATAGTTGTTGACGGAAACTCTCCCGCGCCTGCAATTATCCCTGCCGAGTACAGTGCATCAGCAGTTTTAAAGACAGAGGAAAATGTATTTGTGGGAAGCTTTAACAAAACAGACGATGGTTTTGTAAGTGCAGATAACACTCTTGCACTTGAATTAAAAGACACAGACTTTGTGGCTGAAGATTTTGCAGGAAAAGATGTAGTTGTTCTATACGGTGCTTCAACAAGAAGTATCCCTGCTATTACAGTACCATCACAGATTATAGCTCTTAACACTCAGACAGAGGCAGTTGAAGAGGAAAAAGAAGAAGTTGAAAACGATGTTTTTGAACCTTGCTATATAGAAAGCAACTATCTTGTGTTTGATGCAGTTGTAGAAGAAGTTGAAGAAGAGTCAGTTGTTACAACAGTAGACGAGCAAACAATAGTATTCAACATTTTTGAAGAAACACTATTTAGCTCAAAAACAAAGGACGCTCTTAAAAAAGGCGATAGTGTTAAATTTGTGGTTGACGGCAATGCCCCAACAACATATCAACTGCCTGTAACATACACTGCAGCTGCAGTTGTTGAAACAGAAGAAAATGTATTTGTTGGCGAGTTTAAGTGCAGAGACGGCGCTCTTGTAAGCTGCGATAACACACTATCTCTTAACTTAGAGGGTACAGACTACACTGCAAAAGAATTAAAGAATAATGACCTTAT
>JAZNPJ010000001.1:0-27612 GCA_045589635.1 Clostridia bacterium | reverse complement strand
CCCCTCCCAAATCTTTTACTTAAAATAAACGTATTCCTCCAAATTGTACCAATAAATACTTTTTAAGGGATTTCATTTATTTTCCTCCATTTCGTTGTGTGTGCTTTTTACCGCAAAACATCTTATTTGTCAGCACTCAGTTTCTTTATCAGTTCAATTTCCTGTCTATAACCCTCGTTATCGTTTGGAGTTTCTAACAAAAACGGAATATGACAAAGTGATTTGTGATTTATAATCCTTTCAAACGCTTCTAAACCGATACTGCCATCGCCAAGCTTTTCGTGCCTGTCCTTATGAGAGGCAAATGGATTTTTGCTGTCGTTTATGTGTATGGCTTTTAGTTTGTCAAGTCCTATTATATTGTCAAAATGTTCTAAAACTCCGTCCAAATCTCCAACAATGTCGTAGCCCGCATCATACACGTGGCATGTATCAAGGCATACTCCTAACCTATCCTTTAGCTCTACTTTATCTATTATTTCTCTTAATTCTTCAAATGTTGAGCCAATTTCGCTACCCTTACCAGACATGGTTTCCAAAAGAACGGTTGTAGTCATCTGGGGTGTGAGAACTTTATTTAAAAGCTCGGCTATCATCTCAATTCCGACCTCCGTTCCTTGTCCCACGTGTGAGCCGGGATGGAAGTTATATAGCTGATTTGGTGTATATTCCATTCTTTCCAAATCGTCCTTCATTGCCATATAGGCAAATTCTCTTGTCTGCTCTTTGTCCGAGCACGGATTTAGAGTGTATGGCGCATGTGCAAGAATTTTTTCTATACCATTTTCTTTAGCGTATTCCAAAAAAGCCTTTACGTCTTTTTCGTCTATTGCTTTTGCACTGCCGCCTCTGGGATTTCTTGTAAAAAACTGAAATGAGTTTGCACCAAGAGTAATTGCTTCTTTACCCATGTTAAGATATCCCTTTGATGCACTAAGATGGCAACCTACCGTAATCATTTTTATCTCCTTTTATTCCGCAATAGGAATTTTAACATCTAAATTGTGATATTTATAGTTTTCGAGCTCAAAATCCTTAGTTGTAAATTTATAAAAATCATCAACCTTATTTATTCTAAGAGTTGGTGCGTCATAGCCTTTGTTGCTTATAATCTCTTCTATTATTGGCAGATGTCTGTCATAAATATGTGCATCAGCAATAACATGTACAAATTCACCCACCTCAAGACCGCTTACCATTGCAAACATATGGGTAAGTGCAGCATACTGACAAACGTTCCAGTTATTTGCCGCAAGCATATCCTGTGAGCGTTGATTTAAAATAGCATTTAGCTTATTACCAGTTACATTAAATGTCATACTGTATGCACACGGGTACAAATTCATATCCTTTAAGTCGCTGTGTACATATATATTTGAGATTATTCTTCTTGACGCTTTGTTGTATTTTAAATCGTGCAGAATTCTGTCGACCTGGTCAAATTCACCATCACTGTAAACATGCTTTACACCCATCTGATAACCGTATGCTTTACCGATAGAGCCATTCTCGTCTGCCCACTGGTCCCATATGTGGCTGTTTAAATCGTTTACATTGTTGGATTTCTTTTGCCATATCCACAAAAGCTCATCTATTGCACTTTTAAGATATGTACGTCTTAGTGTTAAAATTGGGAATTCTTTTGATAGGTCATATCTGTTTACTATACCAAATCTTTTTACTGTGTGTGCACTTGTACCGTCCTCCCATTTTGGTCTGACGTCGAGTCCCTCATCACTAAAACCGTTATCTATTATATCTCTGCAGTTTTTCTTAAAAATTTCATCTGCGTAACTCATAATAATCCCGTTCCTTCCAAATTTTATAAGTATATTGTATTATATTTTTATCGTTTTGTCAAACAATCTCAATGAGTGTTTTTTCCGACTTTGTAAGATTTATAGCCTGTCCGTTACAGATTGCAACCAAATCTTCTATTCTTACACCGCCCTTGTCCTCTATGTAAATACCCGGCTCAACAGTTAAAATATGACCATTTTGTATTATCTCATCACACTTAGGCGAGAGCGATGGCATTTCGTGAATTTCTATTCCTACACTGTGTCCAAGTCCATGACCAAAATTGTTACCATAGCCCGCAGATGATATTATATCCCTTGCAATTTTATCTGTATCAGAACATTTTTTGCCTGCCTCTATTGCATTTAGTGCAGCGAGTTGCGCTTTTAAAACCACGTCATAAATTTCTCTTTGCCATTTGTCAGCCTTACCTATAACAACAGTTCTTGTCATATCCGAGCAATAGCCCTCAAATACGCAACCAAAATCAAAGGTTACAAAATCTCCTTTTTCAATACACTTTTTACTTGCCACACCATGAGGCATTGCGCTCCTTGTACCCGAGGCAACTATTGTTTCAAAAGAAAGAGCACTTACACCTGATTTTTTCATAAAAAATTCCAACTCAAGTGCTAACTCCACCTCACTTACACCCTCGCGTATTTTAGGAAGTATATACGAAAAAGCCTCATCACCTATCCTCTCGGCCTCTGCTATTTTTTTGATTTCGCTCTCATCCTTCAGCTTTCGGGGTGTATTTATTATCTGTTGCATATCCCTAACACTTTGACTGCCACAGAGTGCTTTTTCTATCTTTTTAAGCTCGCTTACAGTTAAGCTTTCGCCCTCATAACCAATGCTGATATCACCAAGCTTTTTAAAAATTTCATCATATTCCTTACTGATATCTGCAATCTCAAAATCAGTCGCCTGCTCTTTTGCCTGTATTGTATATCTTGAATCGGTAAGGATATATTGGTTATCGTGTGTTATTATAAGCCTTGCATCGCCACTTGTAAATCCACTATAGTAGAATATATTGGGGTATGATGATATGTATACCGCCTCATTATCCCTTAATGAATTTTTGAGCTTTTCTAATCGTTTCTTCATTAACTCAATCCTTTTTTGCTAAATACTCCAAAGCATAATTATAGCCATCAAAGCCAAGACCGCATATTTGTCCTATACATTCAGGGACAATTACGGAATTATCCCTGAAGGGCTCACGTTTATGTACATTTGAGATATGTACCTCTATTGTATCTATTTTAACAGAGCCGATTGCATCACGAATTGCATATGAATAGTGTGTAAATGCGGCAGGGTTTATTATAATACCGTCATATACTCCGTATGCCTTTTGAATTTGTGTGCATATTTCGCCCTCAATATTGCTTTGATAAAAGTCAACACCCACGCCTAATTCCTGTGCTTTTTTTGTTATCATTGCTTCTAAGTCTGCTAATGTGTTACTTCCGTATATGTCAGGCTCACGAACACCTAACATATTCATATTTACACCGTTTATTACTAAAAACTTTTTCATTTTTTTCGTTCCTTTCCGGTTTTGATTTTGGTATCAAATGATTAAATCGGGACGTCCGGGAGGCCGTCCTCTACAATGTTTAATCTGCTACATACTTCTATATTTAAGGCAATTTTACTCGGAAATTTTCTCCAACTCCTTTATAAATTCCTGTAACAAAACTTCCTCTTTTACTTTTTTAATTATCTCGCCTTTTTTAAATATAAGACCTTCACCTTTTCCGCCTGCAATTCCTATATCTGCCTCGCGCGCCTCGCCGGGTCCGTTTACCGCGCAACCCATAACCGCCACTTTTATTGGCTTTTGTATGTGTGCAATTCTTTTTTCTACCTCTGTGGCAAGTGATATTAAATCTATTTGTGTTCTTCCGCACATAGGACACGATACAAGAGTTGCACCCGCCTCTCTTAAACCAAGAACCTTTAATATGTCATATGCGGCATATATCTCCTCAATGGGGTCTGCAGTAAGCGAAACACGCATTGTATTGCCTATGCCCTGTGAGAGAAGCGCACCTATTCCCACTGCAGATTTTATTGTTCCGCCTCTTAACGTTCCTGCCTCTGTTACACCAATATGTAATGGGATATCGCACTTTTCGTTAAATATTCTGTAAGCCTGTATCATTGTAGGCACATCAGAAACCTTTATTGATACCACTATGTCTCTAAAATTCAAATCATCAAGTATCTCTACGTGAGAGAAGGCGCTCTCAACAAGTGCCTCTGCACTTACACCGCCGTATTTTTGCAAAAGTGTTTTATCCAATGAGCCGCCATTTACACCTATTCGTATAGGCACTCCGCGCTCCTTTGCCATATCCACAACTTGCTTTACGCGCGATTTGTCGCCGATATTACCTGGGTTTATACGCACCTTATCAACACCGTTTTTCATACTCTCTAAAGCAAGTCTGTAATCAAAATGAATGTCTGCAACAAGCGGAATGTGTATTTTTCTTTTTATTTCTGCTATTGCCTCGGCTGCCGCCATATCGGGCACTGCCACACGTATTATTTCACAACCCGCCTGCTCTAAGGCTAAGATTTGTGATACTGTTCTTTGTACATCACGTGTATCGGTATTGCACATAGATTGTATGGCAACACGCTCACCAGCGCCTATTTTTACACCGCCTATGTTTACAATTCTTTTCATCATACTCCCCCTATAAGCTTGGCTATATCGTTAAACGATATAAATACAACCAACCCCAATAACAATAACATTCCTATTGCGTGAACAACACCCTCTTTTTCGGGCGGGATTGGTTTTCCCCTTACAAGCTCTACAAGCATAAAGAACATTCTGCCGCCATCTAATGCAGGTAAAGGTAACAGATTAAATACACCAAGATTTATTGTAAGAAGTGCAAGTAAATTCAAAATATAAATTAAGCTGTAGCTTCCCTGGTTTACCGCAGTATTAACTTCCTTTACTATTCCGACAGGACCTGACATCTGCGATACATCTGCTTTGCCCCTTATCATATCCCACAAGGAATTATATACAAGCTTTACAACAAACTTTGTGTTATCAAACGCATATTCCCATACGTTTTTAAATGTTATATCCTCATTTTGTACAGTTATTCCCAAAAGATAGCGTGTTTGTGTCTGTGATTTTCCCACAAGGTTGTCTTGTTTTTTTAAATTTTCACCATAGGGGACAGTGGTTGTCGTTTCGTTTCCGTTTACTAAAACTTTGCACTCTACACCGTCATCAAGGTAGTTATATATTACAATCTGCTCGGTTGCAGGTACATTAACTGTCTTTTTTTCACCATCTCGCTTTATTGTTATATTAAGCTCATCGTCTTTTTTTAGACTTTGTGTATATAGGGAAATGTCATTGTAAAAGCTGATTTTTTTGCCATTTATTTTGATGATTTCATCACCTTTTTGTACACCTGCCTGACTCAGATAGCTATGCTCTATTGTGCTTTCCACCACATTTGTCGCAACGGGCGAGAGTGATGGCAGCATTACAATAAAAACTATAAAGCCAAGTATTATGTTAAATATTCCACCGGCAGCAACGACAAGTATTCTCTGCCATACGGGTCGGTTTGAGAATGCCTGCGGGTCGTCTGATTTTTTATCCTCGCCCTCAAACTGACAAAATCCGCCCAGCGGAATTGCTCTTATTGTATACAATATTGAGTTTTTTTCTTTTTTAAATATCTTAGGACCAAAGCCTATTGCATATTCTAAAATTCTGAATTTAAAAATACGTGCCACTATATAGTGGCCGAATTCATGCAATGATACCATCAAAAGAAAAAGCAAAATAGTTACAATAGCTGTTATCATTTAATAAACATTCCTTCCTTTGCCAAAAACTGCAAAACCAATTCACGTGCTTTTTTATCTGCCTCAAATATCTCTGCTAAATTTGGGTCCTTAATGTTTTTTACTGAGTCAACCGCATATGCGATTGAGTCGGATATTTGCGTGTAGCTCATTTTGCCATTTAAAAACATTTCTACAGCAACCTCGTCGGCACTGTTAAAAATTGTTGGTAAAATTCCACCCTCACGACCTGCTTTTTTTGCTGTCTCGAGAGCAAAAAAGGTGTCTGTATCGGGTTTTTCGAATGTAAGATTAAATATTTTTGCAAAGTCAGTTTCGTTTTTTGTCATTGGCAATCTGTCGGGGTATGTGAGCGCAAATTGAATAGGAAGACGCATATCGGGTGCACCAAGCTGTGCAATAACTCCGTTATCAACATATTCAACCATTGAGTGAACTATGCTTTGACGGTGTATTAAAACCTCTATATTATCTATATCAACATCAAAAAGCCACTTTGCCTCTATAACCTCAAGACCCTTGTTTACAAGAGTTGATGAGTCTATAGTAACCTTTGCACCCATATTCCAATTAGGATGCTTTAGTGCGTCCTGAGGCTTTATATTTTCGAGTTCACTTCTTTTTTTGCCCACGAACGGACCGCCCGAGGCAGTAAGTATTATCTTTTTTAGTGCACTTTTGGGATTTCCCATAAGTGATTGGAAAATCGCACTGTGCTCACTGTCAACTGGAAGTAATTTGACGTTGTATTCTTTTGCAAGCTTTGTTACTATATGTCCGCCCGTAACAAGAGTTTCCTTATTTGCAAGTGCTATATCTTTTCTTGCTTTTATTGCCTCTATTGTGGGTATAAGACCGCTTATTCCCACAACTGCAGTTACAACTATTTCGGCTTTTTTTGCAGTTGCAACCTCAACAAGACCCTCTTTACCGCCCACGACCTTTATGTCGGTATCGGCTAATTTTGTTTTTAGCTCGCATGCTTTGTTCTCGTCTGTAACGCAAACTATTTGGGGTTTAAACTCGCGTGCTTGCTCCTCAAGTAATTTAATATTTGAATGTGCAGACATTGCTACAACGTTTATATTGTAATCTCTTGCAATTTGCAGAGTCTGTGTGCCGATTGAGCCCGTTGAGCCTAATATCGAAATGTTTTTTTTCATCTATATTCGTCCTTTAAAGATTATTGTGTAGTGCACTAAGCAATACATATATGATTGGTGCTATAAATATTACACTGTCAAATCTGTCTAAAAATCCGCCATGACCTGGGAAGATTGTTCCAAAATCCTTTATTTGTGTATCACGCTTTATTGCAGAAGCACATAAATCTCCTATTTGTGAGAATATACTGCCCAAAATTCCTATTATTGCACCATTTACAAGGCAAAGTATTTGCATATCATAAATAAAATACAAGTATAATGCACACAAAATTGTAGTGCCGATAACACCGCTTATTGCGCCCTCAACAGTCTTATTGGGGCTTACATGCTCTATGAGCTTATGCTTTCCGAAGAATCTGCCGCCAAAATATGCAAATGAATCTGTGCCCCATGCACATATAAAAAGTAAAAGCATATCTACCATGCCAAATTTTTCTTTAATAAAGAATATACAAATAACAGAAATTACAATATACATTGTTAAAAAACCATTCGATAAAACTTCGCTGTACCTGATTTTGGAATGTTCCTTAACAACAAGTATCATATGTATAAGAATGGTAAAAACAGTTACCATTGCCATTATGCTGCTCCAGTTTAGGAATTGCGGCATATTTATACAACCATATGCAGTTATCATAAACATTATTGCACACAAATATCCTACATATTTAACTTTTTTTGATATTTTAGAAACCAAGTAGCACTCATTGAGCATTATAAGTCCCACTATACCGAGTGCAACCGTAAATACAACGGGTGGCAACAATAAAATACCAATAAAAACTATTGCAGATATTACACCTGTTAATATTCTTACTTTCATTTTATATTCCTCCGAATCTTCTTCCTCTGTTTTGGTAGTCATATATTGCCTGTCTTAAATCCTTAGGCTTAAAGTCAGGCCAAAGCTTATGGGTAAACCACATTTCTGCATAGCTTACCTGCCAGAGCATAAAGTTTGAAAGTCTCTTTTCGCCGCTTGTTCTTATAAGTAAGTCTACCTCATCCTGCCCTGCTGTATATAAATAATCGGCAAATAATTCTTCATTCAAATTACCAATTTCTACTTTTCCCTGTTCTATGTCGGAGTATATGTTCTTTATGGCATTTAAAATTTCGTCTCTGCTGCCATAATTTAAGGCAATGTTCAATACAACACCCGTATTATTTTTAGTAAACTCCTCTGTTTTTTTAATTTGCTGTCGCATTTCTTCGGACAGCTCTTTTCTTGAGCCTATTGCTCTTACAACAACATTTTCGCCCGCAAGTGTTTTTTCAGCGTTTATAAGATAGTCCATAAGTAAATTCATTAAATAGTCGACTTCTTCTTTTGGGCGTTTCCAGTTTTCGGTCGAAAAGGCATACACAGTAACATATTTTACACCTAATTTGTTTGCCTCTGTTACAATCTTTTTAAGGCACTCAGCACCCGCACTGTGTCCCGCACTTCGGGGAAGTCCTCTCTTTTTTGCCCATCTTCCGTTACCGTCCATTATTATTCCTATGTGATTGGGTAAGTTATTGGGGTCTATTTCTATTTTTTGTTTTCTTTTAAATAACATAATCCTATCCCTGATATAAAATATAAAGCAATCCGTCGGTGCGCCGAACGCACCGGCGGATTGCCAACACAAATCAATTAAACCTCTAATATTTCCTTTTCCTTATCCGCACAAATATTGTCGATTTCCTTTATATATTTGTCAGTAAGGTTTTGAATATCCTTTTCGATATTCTTTAAATCGTCCTCTGTGAATTCTCCGTCCTTTTTCTTCTTTTTATAATCGTCAAGAGCGTCACGACGAACGTTTCTTATTTGAACCTTTGCTTCCTCTGTGTACTTTTTAACAAGCTTAACAAGCTCTTTTCTTCTCTCTTCTGTAAGAGGCGGGAAATTAAGTCTTATTGCTTTTCCGTCATTTTGAGGAGTAATACCAAGCTCAGATTCGTTTATTGCTTTTTCAATAGCCTTAAGAGCTGTTGCATCCCAAGGCTGAATTAAAAGCTGTCTTGGGTCGGGTGATGAAATTGCACCTATTTGTTGAATAGGAGTCATTGTTCCATAATAGTCGATAGCTATTTTATCAAGAACTGATGCATTTGCACGTCCTGCACGGATTGTTTTTAACTCACCGTTATAGCCATCTACTCTCTTTTCCATTTTTGCTTCTATTTCTGGATAATTTGCCATTTTCCTTCTCCTTTCTTAGTTAAGTGAGCCGCTTGTGTTGACCAAAGTACCAATGGTATCACCCTTAATGGCTCTTACTATATTTTGTGGGTCGTTAAGTCCGAATACAAGAATCGGCATATTGTTATCTCTGCACATTGACGCTGCAGTGGAGTCCATAACACCAAGATTTTTTGCCAAAACCTCATCAAATGATAATACATCATACTTTTTGGCATTTGGATTAAGATTGGGGTCGCTATCATATACCGCATCAACCTTTTTGGCAAGCAATATAACATCAGCTTCCATTTCTACTGCTCTTAATGCTGCAGCAGTATCGGTTGACATAAACGGATTACCCGTTCCGCAACCAAATATTACTACTCTGCCTTTTTGCAGGTGTCTTTCTGCCTTACCTCTTATATAAGGCTCTGCAACGGAGTGCATATCAATAGCAGTCTGAACTCTTGTTTCTACACCGCAATTTTCCAGTGCACTGCAAAGGGCAAGTGCATTTATAGCAGTAGCAAGCATTCCCATATGGTCAGCTCTTGTACGGTTCATATTAACACCGCTTCTGCCACGCCATATGTTGCCGCCGCCTACAACGATTGAAACCTGTGCACCCAAATCAACAATTTCCTTGATGTTTTTGCTTATCTCTTCAAGAGTTTTTTCATCAAGTCCAAAGCCGTTTGCACCCGCAAGCGCCTCACCGCTTACTTTAAGGAGCACTCTCTTGTATTTTATACTCATATAAGACCTCCGAATTATTGATAAATTACTACTAACTTAACAGAACCTGTAATTGTACTTACCATAATCTTTGAACAGTTCATTCCATAGTGTTCTGCATCCTTTAAGCTTGTAATGTCAAGGTCGCCACCTTCGTCATTAACTGTTACAAATCTGCCGTTTGCAGCAAGCTTCAACATGTTTGTAGAACTTGATATGCTAATCTCTTCAACGTCAACAGCCTCAATGTCCATTGTCATATTTTCATCAAAGCCCTCTTTAGTTACCTGAACTTTGTTGCCATCTAATATACGAACAACGTTGTACATTACCGCTCTTGAATATGCATTGTCTGCACCGTTTGATGTATATGTATCATAATAGTTTTCTGTAGCTGATGAAACGCTTTCTCTTGGGAACTTAAAGTCGAACTTATACTTTTGCCATCTGTTTGTTGAATCCTGAGTTAATGTGCCTGTCCAGTCATACAATGTTTCGCCTGCGCCAGGTGTTTCTCCGTTAATTACGGCACTGCCTCTGTCTAAAATTGATTTGATATCACTGTACTTAAAGACATATTCTAATCCCTGAATCTTACTTTCTTCGTCAGTATCAAATTGGACTACATCACCAATCTCAAGTCCCTGGAATGCTGTAAGGTTTGGAGCACCATCTGCAATTATTCTGTCCTTTGAGCTCTCAGAAGCAGAATATAGCGGAATTGTTGATACAAGTGTTTCGTTATCGTCAACATTCTGACCTATAGGACCTGCTACAACACTGTGTGCTGAAGTTTTGGTCTTTTTGGTTATTCTTGTTTCTGTACCAATGTTATATCTTATAACAAGTCCTGCAACTCTGCTCGCATTTACGTCATAGGCTTCTGCCCAGCAGCTTCCTGTTTTTGAGGTGAAGTTAGAGTATGTCTTCTTCATATAATCTGAACTGTGTCTGTCTGCAGGAACATCTATAATAACAGTTGATGAATTAACACTGAATTGTGCACCGCCGCCATCAGGCTTGAATGTTGTTGAATTATAGTTATACTTTGCAAAATCTCTTGATTTTACAATTACAGATTTGTCTATGTTTGTATTACCTACATTCTGATTTGTAAGTGTAATAATTTCTGTGATTTCTTTTGTGGATTTATCATACTTGATTTTTGCAACCTGTGAATATGTTGTATTTGTTGGTGCAGTACCTGTATAGCCTGTACCCACTTCTGCATCACCGTTGTTTTCGCCATTTTGTGCAGACGCTCCAAGAATTGTTTGCGCCTCGCTTGCATTGTTTATTTTTCTTCCGTCAATTTTTGCAGTTGCACTAAGTGGCACATTGCTTAATTTTGTTGCTGAAAGAGATGGCAAGAATGCTTTTACATATGTTTTATCCTCGCCTCCGTCATATACTACATCAGCAATGTATCCGTAAGGGATATTTTCGTCCTGCTTAACTGTACCGTAAACTACCGTACCTATTTTATCAAGATACATTGTTACATTGGAGCCGATATTTACAGTGTTTCCCTTGTTCTTCATATACTGAACGCAGTTTTTATCAAGATTATACTCTGTACCTGCTATTGTAATCTTATCAGCACTTAGTGAGTTTACTTCACCTGTAACAGTTTTCTTAGAAGCATATACTCTCTTTATTGTACCGTCAAAGCTCTTTGTGTATGTTAAAATATCGCCTGATGAAATTGCTGTCGGTTGAACCTCTTTACCATTTTTTTCGACATAAACCTTTTGGTTTATACCATCGGGATCAAGAATAAGTGAGTCTGTTGTTACCAAAGAGTTCTGAACCTTGTAATCTGTGCTGTTTACAGTTTTATATGCAACCATCCAGCGATAGTCGTTGATTGTTGCCATATCTATTGAACCGTCAGAACCGCTGTCTGTAAATGTTACATCACCATAAATAAAGTGCGGGCTTGACGGATTAAGAATCTCTGTTGCTACTGCAACCTTACCTGTTATGCTTGCAGATGAAGGTGCATTTATTCCCTTTACTGTATATGTTGTAGAATCATCAAGTGTTTCACCGTTATAAACGATTGTCATATTGCCAAGAGATGTATTGATTGTTGATGTTCTTACTGCATTTTCGGGATAATACTTTAATGTTGAACCATCATAGCTTACAATATCCTCATAGTTTATCTCGTATGTTGTATTTTTAACTGAATCTGAGTCAAACACTACCAACGACTTGTCTGCACTGCTTGATGGCTGTGAATAGTATATGTTAACCTGTTTACCTACAAATTGTTGAAGTGCTACTATTGAATGGTCTTTATAGTTTCTTACATCAATAATGTACTCTGTACCATTTTCTTCAACTGCCATCTGGTAGTCTAACAATGATGAGTTACATTCATCTGTCTGAACGTCTTCCACACCAACCAATATACCCTTCAATTTATACACCTTAAGGTCGTTATTAAGGATTGTCTTGGTTGTTTGCTCATAATCGCCTGTTACACCCTTTTCCATTTTGTGAACTTCAAGAGCATTATAAACAACCTGAGCTATAACTTGTCTTAGTGCAGGCTCAGAATTCTTTTGGTTTGTTATACCCTTTGTAAGACCTAATTCATTAGCTTGCGAAGTATAACCTGTAGGCCAGCCGCCTTTGCCCTCTGCAAAGTCGATGTATCCCAAAGTACAAACCATCATTTTTAGTGCCTGTTCGTATGTAACCTGTTCGTCTGGTCTGAATGTACCATCATCAAAACCGTTTATGATACCCATATCATATGCAGTTTTAATATTAAATCTTGCCCAGTGTCCCGCAACATCGCTAAACTCTGTAGGCTCTGTTGTGTGGTTGCCGCGACCAAGAGCAGTAACGAGCATTTTTGTAAATTCTGCTCTTGTTATTTTACCCTCAGGTCTGAATGTGAATGTTTTATCACTTTCTTCATATCCGTTAATTACACCAAGCTTTGTAAGTGTAATGATAGCTGGTCTGTAATTATTATCTTCTGTAACGTCGCTAAAATCAGCAAATGAAACTATTGAAAGCAAATGAGTCATAATCATAATAACCGCAATCGCCAACGAAATACGTTTTTTCATTTTTATACCTCCCTTTTTAAAGATTATATACCTTTAAAAATCAAATATTTTTTGGGTTTAACTGTCGCTAAAATCAAAATGCAGGTAATGATATTTTAACTTATTAAACCATTTGTAAAAAACCAGTTGGTTTTCACAATTCGACTACTGACAGTATATCATAATTTTCTTGCTATGTCAATAATGTATATATTTTTTAGATTATTTTTATATTAGGTATTTTTTAGTAATATTACAAAAAGCAGGTTGTTTAAAAACCTGCTTTTTATGCATCTATATAGATATCTCCTTGTGTATCTGTTTTTATTTGCCAAACAGGCCTTAGAGTTGTTGTTTTTTGAGATGTGTCGGTAAGCAGATATCCGAGTTCTATGCTTTTTATCTGAATTTTTTTGTTGTTTATATTATCCTGAGAAAATAGCACAAGTGCATCAATTACGGGTTTTACTTCTCGCTTGTCGCGGCTTTTGGATTTTGGATAATACCAGCGTCCCCATAACTGATTGAATTTTCCATCTTTAATTTCGATGCTTATACAGTTATTGAATATTTTTACTCCGTCTGTTGTTTTGGTAATATCTGCCCTGAAGCCATCAGCGGTTTCTAAAACCGTAATATTGCCCGAGTCAACATCAAAGCCAAAATTTTCTATAAGCTTTTGCGTTTTTTTACCAATGTCATACAGACTTGTTTTCGCTTCTATATCCATGCTTATTTCTTTTGCGCTCTTAAACGAAAAATCGTTACCCTTAAATGCAACAGTTCCCGATTCGGAGGTATATGTATCTGCTAAAACATTTGCATCTTCTAATAGAATATTTTTACTCAGTGCAGATTTATCGACCGTTACACTCTCTAAATCCATATCAATAGCATATTTCTTTTTTATGTCTATTATATCGGGGTCTACGCTTATTCCACGTTCTCCCAAATACGAAACTATTTTATATACGGACTCTTTTTCATACCCTGAGCTTTGTCCTAAAGCAAGATAACAACATAACACAAGCAAAACAATAAGTACAGACAGCAAGATAAATATTTTTAAAAAATAATTCTTCATAATCTATCATCATTCTCCTACGGGAATAGTTATTGTAACCTCCGTCCCAACATTGAGTTCGCTTGTTATTTTGATTTTACCGCCGAAAAAGCTCTCGATTGTCTGCTTTGCAATAGCAAGACCAAGCCCCGAACCACCACGGTCTCTTGAGCGCGCCTTATCAACCCTGAAAAATCTGTCAAAAATCTTGGGCAGTTGTTCTTCGGAAATTCCTATACCCGTGTCTGCGACCTTTATCTGGATATCTTTATACACCTTAGATGTGTACACTGTTACAGTCCCGCCCTCGCGTGTATATTTTAATGCATTGGTAACAATGTTTGTGATAACTCTGTCAAGTCCGTCGCGATAACCCATTATTTTGGGGGTTTTATTTATACGTCTGTGCTTTAACTCGATATTTTTCTTTTTAGCGGTAAAGATATTTCTTTCTATTATATTATCCACAAGTGCACGAACATCTATCTCATCTATGTTTTTCATATATGCCTGATTTTCATCAAGCTGCGACAGTGTTAAAAAGTCGCTTATCATACGCGTCATTCTGTCGGACTCGGACGTGATTGTGCCTAAAAAACGTGTTCTTAGCTCAACATCTGCATCAGGAGTATCTGAGAGCATTTCTGCATACGATTTTATTGTGGTAAGAGGGGTTCTTAGCTCATGCGAAACGTTGGATACAAATTCACGTCGTGATTTTTCGAGCCTCTCCTGCTTTGTTATATCGTGTATAATAACAATTATACCCGCTGTTTTATTTTGCAGCATAAAAGTAGCAAAGCTTAAAGTTAAAAACTGCTCGTCTACCTTTATTGTTCGCTCTGTTTCCTCGCCCTGTTCATTTTTTACATACAGTATATCACCAAGGGTGATATTTGCATTAAGCTCTTTAAAAAATCTGTCGAATGTGATATCATCAAGATATTTTCTGCCAAGCAATCTCTGTGCTTCGTTATTGAAGTGAATAAGCTTTCCGTTGATGTCAAAGGCAAGGATACCATCTGTCATATTCTGCAAAATAGTTTCTATCTTGTTTTTTTCCTCATTGGCTTTTGCGGTAGCGTCTTCGCCCTTTTTGGCAAGTAATACAAGCATATTCGTCATCTGACCTATTTCGTCTTTTATATCACTTTGCTCGAGCGCATTTATGTCTCCCTCTGTTAACAGACGTGCTTTCTCTGTTAATTGCTTCAGAGGATTTGTTATGTCTGTAGCAAAAATCATACCCACAATAACTGCTATTGCACCCGAGAAGAACCACGAGGCTATAAGCATAAAGAATAGCCACGTAAGTGCCGAGTTTCTGTCGCTGCAATCCTCTTTTATATAAATTATGTACCTCACCTGAGTGCCGCTCATTATCGGAAATGCATAATCCGCATA
Source organism: Clostridia bacterium (assembly GCA_045589635.1). Classification (GTDB taxonomy): domain Bacteria; phylum Bacillota; class Clostridia; order UBA1381; family UBA1381; genus Ornithomonoglobus_A. The sequence goes on along the minus strand of JAZNPJ010000001.1, from coordinate 12,342 downwards.
CGAGGCGGTAAGAGAATTTTCTATATCCTCTGTGCCTCGCATTGCATTTAAAAGAGTAGGGGTATAATCCCCGTCATGCTCCGCACTTGAATATATAAATCTTCCGTCCTTGTCAACTACAGAAAAAAATCTTGACCCAGACAAGCTCAATTTAAAAGAATATGCATTTACAAGCTCCGTTATTTTTGAAAGTATGTAGGTATCATTCTCCTCAAAAATAATCGCCTCTCCTTCCGGAGAGGTGCTTATATTGGCTAATTCTGATAATTGTTTTTTAAAATCTTCAGTAAAAACACTTGCGATTTCTTCTTTAAAATTATTGTGGTAGCGATATGATACACCCAACATTGCAGTAGCTGAACAGATAGCCTGCATAACAAGTATCATAATCACAAAGTACACTACTATTTTTCCTTTTATACTTTTAAACAATTATTAAAACTCCATTTCATCTGTGTATGCTTATTTGTTGAAATAGTATCCCAAACCTCTTTTTGTTATGATATATTTAGGTAAGCTTGGGTCGTCTTCTATTTTTTCGCGAAGACGTCTTACAGTAACGTCAACAGTACGTACGTCTCCGTAATATTCATATCCCCACACATTTTCCAAAAGCTTTTCACGCGAGAAAATCTTATCGGGCTGTGTTGCCAAAAACTTTAAGAGTTCAAACTCTCTTAATGTAATATCTACATTTTCGCCGCCTTTTAAAACCTCATAACGCTCTATGTTAATTGATAAATCACCCGATACAACAGTATTTACGTCAGATGATGTGCTTGCAATCTCTACTACGTCATACGCACTTCTTCTGAGGTTTGCTCTTACTCTTGCAGTCAATTCTCTTGCCGAGTATGGCTTTGTAATATAGTCGTCTGCACCCAATTCAAGACCCAGTACCTTATCAACCTCGTCCTCACGCGCAGTAAGCATAATAATAGGAACATTGGAGCGGTCTCTTACACGTCTGCACACTTCAAATCCGTCCATTCCGGGTAACATTACGTCAAGCAATATTATATCCGGATTTTCACCAAGTGCCATCTCAAGTCCTTTTATACCGTCAAATGCTGAAAGTGTTTTGTAGCCCTCTTTGGCAAATTTAAAAGCAAGTATATCATTGATGTTTTTTTCATCTTCAATTATAAGTATAGTCTTTTCCATAACAGTTTCTGTTAACTCCTCTCAGAAAATCTTCAAATACATTAAAGATTACATTTGTTTCTTTACAGTTACATATATTGTATCAAACAATTACAAATTTATCAAGTATATTTTAGAAATTTATTCAATTTTATGCATTTTGTGTCCCTTTTTTGTGCATATCCAATAACAACAAGATAATTAAGGCTGATTTATTTTAGATGCAGAATACACAAAACGAGGTAAAATGCGAACACCTTCGCATTTTACCCTGCCCGAAGGCGTACAAGGGTACGTCGAGGTCAACAAATTGCATAGCAATTTGTAGCGACAAAACCGCAAGGTTTTGAGAGCGTCGACAGGGCGAGTTTTGTGTATAGTTCAAAGGCATAAAAATAAGAAAATCTGCAAAAACGCAGATTTTCTTACTCTAATTTTATGATTTGACGTAAATAAAATTGTCTTTTTTATGTTTAGAACGCCTTTGAACGTTGGGCGCTAAAAGAAACAGCCGCCTCTAACTGTCGTATACACTGTCGTAATATGCTTCGTTATATCTTAATCTTTCATTATACTTTGGAGAATGTCCCAATGCATCAACGCTGCCGCTGTTTACTGCATTATAATATGCCTGATAAGCGTCCCCAAAATATTCCATTTGTCTTTGCGGGTCTTCTACAGTCATTTCTTCATCATAACCAAAGTTTTCTATAATTAGGGTTTTTAACTCATTCATATTAGGAACAAGCATTGACTGTTTTTCCAATGTGTCATATGCATCCACACCCGGAAGTGTAAGTGTTGTAATATTTAAAGAAGATATTCCCGTTAAGTATTTTGAATATTTAACAACATCCGAAAGACTTATATTTGTGTCTATATTATCCACAACATCTTTAAAAATAGACGGTACTTTTAATATAAGCGACGCGTTAAGCTTCTGGTCTGCAAGTGCTTTTATAAAATTCTGCTGCAGTCTTATTCTGCCTATATCACCATCAACATAGCCTTGTCCTCTGTTGTTTTTTCTGTATCTTAAAAGGTGTACAACCTCAGAACCGTTAAGGTCGTGATTTCCCGGCGGAAGATTTATATGCAAGCCCTGAATGGGGTCATCATATACCATTCCGCGTCCGTCTCCGTGTACATCGGGAATGTCAAAGTTAACTGGTCCCAAATCGTTCATTATTTGTGCAACTGCATCAAACGAGAAATCTATATAGTAGTTTATAGGCACTCCCGTAAGTCTTGAAACTGTACCGCATATAGCCTCAGGTCCGCCAATTTTCCCATCCTCATAAAGGAAGGCATGTGCAGCATTTATCTTCTGGTAACGGTTTCCTACAAACACTCTTGTATCTCTTGGGATTGATAAAACGCTCACCTTGTTTCGCTCACTGTCATATTGTGCAAGCATTATCGCGTCAGTTCTTAATCCGTCCATATCTACACAGGTTAAAAGTACATTTATTTTTCCGTCATCAGCTTTAACAACATTATCGTTAAAACCATTGTTGGAAAACTCGCCAAGCATTGATGAGAAATTGCAACCAAGCACAAGCGCGCCCAGACACAAAATCACCGCAAGCGATACTCCTAAAACCTGAAAGTATCTTTTTACATTAAACTTCATACAAAAAGTTTCTCCATTTCCTGTTTGTTGCCTTTATTATACTTTAAATCGCAAAAAATGTCAATTATAGAACTGTTAACAATTCTTTTCTTTTTGTTAAATTATTGTTACATTGGTACAAATGCATTCATTACTGTCTGTACCGCGTCGATATTTCCCTTTGGATACGTAATTACGTAATAGAGCATATCACTATTCTTTTTCCTTACACAATGAAGCATTGATGTATCACCGCTTGATATCTCTATTGCCGAAAACTCCATTCCTGCAATAGTTGCATATGAAATTTCTTCGCTTATCTGGGCAGTTGGTATCTGTTTGTATCCGTTAGCTATTCCGCCAAGATACTCCTCCTCACTGTATTGACCTTTGTTTCGGTCAACCGCTATAACAACCTGTACATCGCCCTGCTCATTGTGAATTATTGTTTCGTAGCTCATATCGCCGACTGTACTGTCGTCTTCTACAAGCTCTGCCATTATAGCCTCAACCTGTTCGCGGTTATACATTTTGTACCCTTGGGGAAGATTAAACTTAACACCTATATACTCACTCTCAAAGGTTTTTTCCTCAAGCTTGCCCTCCTTGTATTCAGTAGGTGCTGTCGGTGTATCAGCTTTTTGTGTACTCTGAGGCTTGTCTTCATTTTCTGCTTCTGTTTTATCTTCTTTTTTGTCCTTGTCCACCTTTGATGTAACAGGCTTATCAGGCGAAACAAGCGAGCTTTTTTTAGGCGCCTCCTTGCCTGCACATGATACTGTACAAACACTTAAAGCGACCATAACAAATAAAAGCGAAAGTCTTTTTAGTATATCTTTTCTTTTCATTTTTATAACCCACCTTTTTAACGTCTATAATACAATAAATGGGTCTGAAAGAAAATTGTTCAGATTGCCGTTTAAAAAAGCGACGGCGTATGTTGATACTCCAAGCTTTTTAAAATGGTGAGATGGGCAATTTTATTCAGACCGGGACCAGACCTTTTGAAGTGCTATTATTCCATAAGTTTGCTTAAAAATTCCCTTGTTCTCTGGTTTTTGGGATTGTCAATTACCTCTTCGGGTGTTCCTCTTTCCAAAATAACACCGTCGTTCATAAAGATTATTTCGTCAGCAACATTCTTTGCAAATTCTATTTCGTGAGTAACAATAACCATTGTCATTTTCTTTTGCGCAAGGCTCTTTATTACTCTTAAAATTTCGCCCGTAAGCTCGGGGTCAAGCGCGGAAGTCGGCTCATCAAAGAATAATATTTTTGGTTTTAGTGCCAACGCCCTTGCAATGGAAACACGTTGTTGCTGTCCGCCCGAGAGCTGACTGGGATAGTTATTTAGCTTATTTTCAAGTCCCACCCTCGTGAGAAGTGCAATAGCCTCTTCTTTTATTTCTTCTAAAATCTGTGCTTTGTTCTTTTTATAGTCCTCTCTCTCTTTTGCAAGCTCTTTTGGTGCAAGCATAACATTCTCAAGCGCGGTATACTGCGGGAACAAATTAAACGACTGAAAAACAAGTCCGAAGTTTAATTGTCTTTCGCGTATTTGCGACGCACTTAGTTTTGTTGTATCATCACCGTCAAAAATCAGTTTTCCGTCAACATAAATTTGTCCCTTATCGGCAGTTTCCAGAAAATTTATACATCTTAGTATTGTTGTTTTTCCGCTGCCCGAGGAACCAAGTACTGCAAGTATACTGCCCTCTTCCATAGAAAAGTCTATTCCTTTTAAAACCTTTGTTTTTCCAAAGCTTTTATGTATGTTCTTAACTTCAAGAATTGCCATTATAATTTCCATAGCCTTTCTGTCCACAAATAGTAATTGCCGCCCTGCCTGTGGACAGACAAGGCGTATAATGGAAATTATGCACATCACCGTTTCGCACCTTTATGGGTGCGAAAATTTCGGTGGTGCAATAAAATCTGCCGAAGGATAAACGTGAAAAATCACGTTTATCCTCCTTTATGCGTCATAATAGCTCATTTTCTTTTCGATTTTACTAAAAAGAACGGTTAATATTCCACCCATTGCAAGGAAGAATAATCCCGTCGAGAACAATGGCCATATAAGACCTCCGTTCTTCGAAAAGCGCTCCGCACTCATTATAATTTCTCCAACGCCTATAATTCTTGATAAAGACGTATCCTTAACAAGTGTAATAATCTCATTACCCATAGGCGGAACAATTCTTTTTACCACCTGAAACAGAACAATTTTGGTAAATACCTGTATTTTTGTAAGACCAAGCACCTGACCCGCCTCATACTGACCTTTTGGTATGCTCTCTATTCCGCCTCTGTATATTTCGGAAAAGTATGCGGCATAGTTTATAATAAAAGCAATAAAAGTAGCCATCATTCGCGATTTCATAGGAATGTCAAACAAAAGTCCTGGTGCATATGCAACAACAAAAAGCTGAAGCATAAGCGGTGTTCCTCTGATTATCCACACAAAAAGCTTTGATATGTAAGAGAGCGGCTTAAATTTTGACATTGAACAAAATGTTATTAAAAGTCCTAGGGGGACTGCCGCCGCTATTGTACCAAAGAATATTATTAAATTATATTTAAAGCCCTCAAAAAGCTCTAACCATACATTCATATTATGCCTTTCTGTCCGCAAATTAAGTCTTTTTCTTTTGGACAAACAATATTTGGATTAAATTATACGTAACACCGTTTTGTTCATACGAACAAAACGGTGTCAGAAAAGAATTTATTTAAAATTACTTATTTATTGAGCTGCCTGCCATTACATAGTCTATAACTGCAACGTCAGATGTGCCTGCTGCAACGTCCATAAGAGCAGTTGCCTGTGATGCAACAGCTGTATACTCTGCATTTGCAAAATCCTCCTGGGTTGTTGCTAATTCTTCACCAGCACTGCCGCCCTCTGCTATAACAACTGCACCGTCAAGATTTGCGCTGAACTTGTCAACATTTTCTTCTCTTACAACAAGTACCTGTCTGTTTGCAAGATAAGGCATTGTTATTGACATATTTTCCATTCTTTCTTCGGTAATTGTCATACCGTTCCAGATACAGTCGATATTCTTTGAGTTAAGCTCAATTTCCTTTGCAGCCCATTCAATCTCTATAAATTCAGGAACTACACCAAGCTTTTCGCAAACTGCAGTTGCAAATTCTGTTTCAAAGCCTACGAACTTGCCCTCTTCGTCTGTGTAGTTAAGAGGCTTCATAATTGTATAACCTATCTTTAAAACACCGCTTTCCTTGATTTCGTCAAGCTCTTTTAGTGTGATTTCTGACTGAGAAATATTTGCATTTGTTTCGTCAACAAGCAACAACTCGTTTAGTCCGTATGCACTTGCGATTTCGCCGAGCTTACCTTCTTTTGTAAGCTCAACCATTGCATTGTTAACTGCTTCTGTAACGTCTGAGCCTTTTCTGAAAGCTATTCCGTATTCCTCTGACGGATAGTCTTTATCGATTATAGCAAGCTTATCGTTTGTTTTTTGTCCCTGTCCGCAAGCTGCCATTGTAAGAGCCATAACAGCCGCCATTGCCATTACTAAAAGTTTTTTCATAATATGTATTCTCCTTTAAAAAATATTTTAACTACTACATTTTATCACGTAATTTTAACAATGTCAATATTATGATAACTTTTTGTTGTTTTTTGGTATGTTTTTATTGTATACACCCTTAAATTTGACAAACAAAGGCTTTTATGTTAAAATTTATATGTTTAACTATTTTATTTTTGCGGTTTATACCGTCGGGATAGGAGTTTAAATATATAAATGAAAAAGAATATAGGTTATCACATAGCTTTTATAATATTTATAATCTTAGGCGCATTGTTATATAGCTCTTTGATTTTTAACAACAACGTGTGGTATGATGAGGCATACTCTCTTGCAATGATTGGGCACAGTTTTTCGGACATTTGCAAAATCACCGCTGCAGACGTACATCCCCCTCTGTACTACTTTGGGTTAAAGATATTTTGTATGATATTTGGGACAGAGCTTATATTTACAAAAATCTTTTCTATTATACCTCTTATACTTACAATGATAATGGGGTATCGAAACATTTCTAAAGTCTTTACCCACAAAGAGGGACTGATTTTTGTAGCTGCTATGCTTTTATTACCGCTTTACCAGATATACTCGGTAGAGATAAGAATGTATACGTGGGCGTCCTTTGCAGTTTTTGGCTCTGGTATATATGCTTACCGTGCAGTTACAGAGGATAAGCGTTGTTTATGGATAATATATACCATCTTTACAATACTCAGTGCATATTTGCACTATTTTGCATTTGTTTCGGTGCTTGTAATAAGCTTTATGCTTCTTCTTGCCTCAGTTTACAGATATAAAGTATCGAAGTGGTTTTTATCTGCTGCGGCGCTTGTGGTTGCATATGTGCCATGGATGTCATCATTTTTGGGACAGCTTTCCGAAAAAGTAACAAATGAATACTGGATTGCACCCATAACACTTAAAACAGTAAAAGAATTTTTTAATGTATGGCTCGGTTGCGGAGATTATACCCGATTTTTTATACCGTTTTTTGCAATAGTTTTTGTATTATCTCTTATTGTAATGTTCAAAAAGACAGATTTTAAGAGGCTTAGCTTATCTTTAACAGTTCTTTTTGTATTTGTTGGCACATGCCTTATAGGAATAATTGCCTCACTTGCGGTAAGACCCGTATTTATAGAAAGATATGCAATCCCAGCAATTCCATTTGTACTCACAGTTATTGCATTAGGATTAGGACGCATAAAATCAAAAACAGTTATAACACTTATAACTCTTGTTGCCATTCTCTTTTGTGGCAGTGCTTATATATACACGTATGATATTGAATATAACTCATCAGAAAGCTTTATAGAAGAGACACTTGCAAAAAGCCAATACGATTCTATAGTATGTTATCAGGATTCACATCTGTATGGCGTTTTATCGTACTATGAGCCGCAAAAACCGATTTACAGACCAAAAATCTCGCAAGGCTCACCATTTAAAAATGTACTTCCACTTGACAAAAGAAATGCTGATAACGAAAAAAATATTCTGGTATTTATGCCAAAAGGGGTAGCTGTGCCCAAGTGGGTATCTGATAGCTATAATGTTTCATTTACCTGTGAGATAGCAACATACGGAAGCTTCAGCGATATGTATACCTGTACTCCGTTTTAGTTATATTAGATAAAAAACACATAAAATCGGCATTTTTTTATAATACTTTGGAAAAATTAAAAAATTTTTGAAAAAAGACTTGAAATTATTATTAAAATGTTGTATACTGTTATGGTGTTATACATTAAATTCGTGGAGGTGTAAAAAAATGCCAAATATTAAGTCTGCAAAAAAACGTGTTTTGGTTACACAAAAAAAGACTTTAATCAATCAAATGCACAAGACTGCTTTAAAGACTGCTATTAAGAAGTTTGAAGCAGCTGTGGAGGCCGCTGATAAGGAAAATGTAAAGCCTTTATTCAACGATGCGGTTAAGAAACTCGATATGGGCGTTAAGCAAGGTATTCTTCATAAGAATACAGCAGCGAGAAAGAAATCTCAACTTGCAATAAAGCTTGCAAAATTAGCGTAAGTTTCTAAAAATGAACAGGAGTTGTAAAAAATCTATGATTTTTTACAACTCTTTTTTTGCTCATTATATGGTTGACAATACCCAAAGAATATACTATAATAGTTATATGAAATTTATAACCAGGAGAAGAACAATGTTAAGGAAATTACTGCTATCTTTTATATTTGCTGCAACAGTTACAACCATCTCAGCAACTGCTGCAACTATTGAATTTACAATAGGCGAAAAAAACTATAATTTAGAAAAAAACACACTCATATCACAAAATACACTTGAGGCGGCACCATATGTTGCAAATGACAGGACTATGGTTCCAATCCGTGTAATTTCACAAAGCTTTGATGCAGATGTTGAGTGGAACGGAGAAGACAAGAGTGTAAGTATTTCTGATGGGGATAAAAAGATAATACTTACAATAAATTCAAAAACTGCATTTGTTAATGATAGCGAGGTTACACTTGATTGTGCACCCGTTGTCGTTAACGACAGAACCTTTGTCCCATTAAGATTTATAAGCGAAAGCTTAGGCTATAACGTAAACTACGTAAATACTACAAAGCAGATTGTTATTGATAATACACCCATAATTATTAAATGCGGAGATGTAAAAATTTCTTTTGCCGAATATTGCGGTCTTTACGACCTGTACATAAATAACATCAATTTAGAAGTTCCTTACGACGAAATAACTGATGAAATGAAACTGCTTGCTGCCCAGACAACATTTAATGATTTGCAAAACATAGCTAAAATGGCAAACACGTTCTCATATATGCCATTCGAACCTACGGACGAAACATCAATACGCGTATGGATTGAGGCAGACAACGAAATGTTTTCACCGTCTCTTAGTGCTCTTAGTGCCCTTACTCACGAAAAATTCTTTTTATGGGCACAAAGCACAGTCCTTCGTAAGCTTGCCACAAGCATTGATGCGCAAGGTATATACGAAAATGAATATGTATGTGCAAAACACATTTTGGTTGAAGACGAAACCAACGCAAATGCTATCTATAAAGAAGCGATTGCAGGCACAGATTTTGATAAACTTATAAAGGAATTCGGCAAAGACCCGGGCATGACACAGTACCCTGACGGATATGTGTTTACAAAAGGCGAAATGGTAGAGGAATTTGAAAAGGCTGCATTTAACCTCGAAACAGGTAAAATAAGCGAGCCCATAAAAAGTCTATACGGATATCATATAATAAAAAGAGAGGCTCTGCCCGAATTAACCGAGGAAACAGCTGAAAATATTTACATAAATATCGGCTCACAAAAGCTTAGTGAATCACCAGAACCTGAAATAATAATACCCCTTGAGGAGATTAACAAAAAGGAGACTTTTGAACTATGAATACATTTGAAGAACAAATCTCAAAATTAGAAGAAATTGTACGAAAATTAGAAGGTAACGATTGCTCGCTTGATGATTCTCTAAAGCTTTTCGAAGAGGGCATAAAGCTTTCCAAGTCTTGCCATAATATGCTCGAGGAAGCACAAAAAAAGGTGAATGTGCTTGTAAATGGCGAAAAGCAACAATTTGAGGATTTAAATAACTAAAAATCTCTTTGGGGGAAATAACGTGAAAAAAGAACTTGATATGTTGATTGAAAAAATCAATACTTCTCTTGATGTGTATATCGGTGCAAAGGACAATCTGCAAAAGGATATTTACGAAATGATGAGATATGCACTTATGGCAGGCGGTAAACGTTTACGACCTGTACTTATGCTTTCGGTATGTAAAATGTGCGGAGGAGATATTGAGGAGGCTATGCCTTTTGCCTGTGCAATGGAGATGATACACACATATTCTCTTGTTCACGACGACCTCCCCGCAATGGATAATGATAACCTGCGTCGCGGAAAACCCACATGCCACATAAAATTCGGCGAGGCAAATGCCATTTTAACGGGCGATGCTTTGCTTAACAAGGCTTTTGAGGTTATGGCAGAGTATGGTGCAAAAAATCCGAAAAAGGCACTTAAGGTAATGAGTGTTATTGCAAAATCATCAGGTACTGACGGTATGATTGGCGGACAGCTTTTGGATATCGAAAACGGTGCAATGTCTCAGGAGAGATTGGAATATGTAGACTCTCTAAAAACGGGAGCAATAATAAAAAGCTCGTGTGTTTGTGGTGCAATATTTGCAGATGCAACAGACGAGGAGATTAAAGCCACAGAAGAGTATGCACATCATCTTGGAATTGCTTTCCAGATTTGCGATGATATTTTAGATGTTACGGGAACCCAAGAGGATTTGGGCAAGCCAATCGGCTCGGACAGCGAGATGGACAGAACAACATACGTAAAAACCTTTGGTCTAGACGGTGCAAAGGCTCTTCTTGGTGAGCATACCGATAAAGCACTTAATGCTTTATCGATATTTGGTGATAAGGCTCACTTCCTTTGTGAGCTTACAAAATATCTTGCAAGCAGAAATAATTAAAAAACTGAGGATAACAAATGAAATTTTTATTGTTTAAAACAGGACTAAAAGACGGATTGCCTATAGGCATGGGATACCTGGCGGTGTCCTTTTCTTTTGGAATTGCCGCAGTTGCCGCAGGGCTATCACCTATGGAGGCACTTCTCATTTCTATGACAAATCTGACCTCTGCGGGACAGTTTGCAGGCATTGGCATAATAGCGGCATCGGGTACATATTTAGAAATGGCAATCTCGCAGCTTGTAATAAATTTAAGATATGCGCTTATGGGAATATCCCTCTCGCAAAAGCTTGATAAATCTTTTAGCAGATTACACGCCATATTTTTGGGGCATATGACAACTGACGAGATTTTTGCAGTTTCCATAAGCAGAGTAAGGCCCGTAACACCCATATATTATATGGGGCTTGCCACACTCCCGTATATAGGCTGGTCGTTGGGCACTGCAATGGGTTCATTTTTTGGCGCACTTCTGCCTACAGATATCCGTCTGGCACTCTCGGTTGCAATTTATGGAATGTTTATTGCTATAGTTGTGCCCGAGGCAAAGAAGGATTTTTCTGTCCTTTTAGTATCACTTATTGCTATAACACTAAGCTGTATTTTGTACTTTGTTCCGTGTTTTAAATTTATAACAAGCGGATTTGCTATTATAATATGCGCAGTTATTGCCTCACTTGCGGGCGCGATTATTTTCCCGAAAGGAGACGATGAAAATGAATAATAATTTCTGGATTTACCTTTTGGTTATGTTTGGCGTTACATATTTAATACGCGTTTTACCGCTTGCCTTGATACGTCATCAGATTAAGAATAAGTATATACGTTCATTTTTACATTATATTCCGTATACTGTGCTTTGTGCTATGACCTTCCCCGCAGTTTTCTACTCGGTAGAAAATCCCATTGCGGCAATAGCGGGTGTGGTGTGTGCACTTATACTTGCATTTTTAAATAAAAGCCTGTGCACAGTTGCCGCTGCCGCAAGTGCAACGGTGTACGTTGTGGGAATTATAGTGAATTATTTTTAAACAAAAAAAGGCACTTTATGTGCCTTTTTTGCGTTGAGGACAATTTTAACATTCCCTATTTAGCATAACATTCTACATCGCCATCTCTTAACTTTAGGGTAAACTCATCACCACTTGCAAGGTCGTTTGTTGTACGTACCACATCACCATTTGGTGTAAGGGCTATTGAGTATCCGCGCGATAGTGTCTGCAACGGGCTTAGTACATCAAGCTTTGATGCACTCTCGCCAAGAACACGTCTTCCCTCAGAAAGCTTTAGCATGAGCTTGTTTTCCATATGCTTTACAAGGTTATCTATTCTCTGATAATTTTCTTCTATTATCTCTGTGGGGTTTTTAATCCGCATAGAACCTATACGGACCTTGTTATTTTCTATTCGTTTGAGTGTTGCATTTAAAGCTCTTGTTTTGTAATTTTCTACTGCCGCACCAAGCTCAAGAGTTGACGGTACTGCAATTTCTGCCGCTGCCGATGGCGTTGGTGCTCTTAAATCTGCCACAAAATC